>JALOTV010000217.1 GCA_025457685.1 Opitutaceae bacterium | reverse complement strand
ATCCGGCGACCGTTGATCTGCAACTCGACCAGGTGACGGCCGGGGTGGTGTTTGCGGGTGCTGAAATCCCGGATCGTCTGCCGCTTGGTGAGGACGAGCGTCTCGCCCGCCGCGAGGCGGACTTGTTTCCATTTAAACACTTTTCGCGAGGGCCGGCCCGAGGCGCGGGCGTAGTGGATGGCGTAGTCCACGATGAGCTCCTGCTCGCCGCGCGCGGCGGTGGAGCGAAGCGTGGCGGCGAGCGTGAGCGTCTGGCCGAGGCGCAGGCGCGCGGGGCGAGCCTCCAGCGCGGCCGCCAGTTTCGGCGCGGCGCCCGCGCCGAGCAGGGCCAGCGCGCGAGGGTGGCCTCGCTTCACCAAGGTGCGCAGGGCATGGCGGACGATCCAGGCGGTGCGTGCGTCGCGGCGATCCCAGCCGGCCACCAGATCGAGGACGATTTCGGGGTGGTCCTTGGTGATGTCGTTGAGGTGGTTGGCGACGGATTTGCGCACGTAGGGCGAGTCGTCGGCGCGCAGCGTGGCTAGCAGGGGCAGGGTGGGGGAAGGGTCCGCGATCAGGCTTTGCAGGGCCTGGCCCCAGGGCAGGCGCGGGCGCGAGCCTTCGCTGGCGAGCCGGCGCACGTGCTCGTCGGGATCGCGTGCCCAGTCTTGCAGCACGGCGAGCGTCCCGGGCAGGTCGCGGGCGAGAAACGGTCTGATGGCAAACTCGGCCGAGCCGTGGCGGGTGAGTTCGCGCAAGGCGGGCAGGGCGAGCGCGGGGGCTTCGAGGCCGTGCGCGGCCACGTGGGCGCAGGGCCAGATCGCGATGAAATTGTGACCTATGGTCGGGGCGTGCGCGCGCAACACGCCGAGCTGTTCGGCGAAGGGCAGGGGCAGGGCGTGGTGAAAGGCCTCGGCGGTGTGCCGCAGGCGATCCATGAGCTCGAGGGCATCGAGGCCGTCGAGCGCCACGGCGAGGTAGCGGCCGGCGTCGAAGCGCGGATGCAGCGCGGCGAGTGCGGCGGCGGTGCGGTGGTGGAACGCGAGGTCGAACCAGTGCTTCATGCCCGGCTCAGCCGAGGCGACCGCGACGGGCGTCCTTTTCGGAACCCTTTTCCATCGGGATCTCGTTGTCTGTGCGGATGACGAAGACGGGCGCCTTGGTCTTCACCCAGAGTTGCTGCTCCTTGAAGTGTTTGGCGGGGATGTTTTCCACCGCGTCGGCCACGGTCTTGGCCGGCATCATGCGGCCCTTCTTGGTGGTGTTGAATTCGTAGGCGGCCTTGTGGATGCGCTCGGTCGTGCTGGTCACCGAGGCGTCCTCGGGGATCTGGAAAACCCAGCCGGTGAACTCCGCCTTTTCGGGCAGTTTGTTGTCGGGATCGGACACCACGATGGAGAACTGTTTCTTTACCGCGGGCGGCTTTTCCTCGTCCACCTCGGGCTCCACGGCCTGGTTCATTTCCTCGACGATCTGGCGCAGCAACGCGGGGTCGATGTCGTTTCGTTTCAGAATCTCGGCAACTTGGTTAACGTCGATTTTCGGCATGGCGTGCGGGGAAATTAGAGCCCACGAAAGGGGCACACATGGATTTGAATGTAAAGGACGACGGGGTGGCGCAGCGCGCCGACGAGCTGTTCGACGTGGTCGATGAACACGATCGCGTGATCGGCCGCGAGCGGCGCGACGAGGTGCACGCGAAGAAGTTGCGGCACCGCGCGGTGCATGTGTTGTGCTTCGACCGGGTGGGGCGGGTCTTCTTGCAGCGCCGCTCGATGCTGAAGGATTCGGCGCCGGGCCGGTGGTGCGCCTCGTGCAGCGGCCACGTGGACGCGGGCGAGGACTACGCGGCGGCGGCGGTGCGCGAACTCGGCGAGGAGATCGGCGCGCGGGTGAGCGGACCGGAGGCCCTTATCCCCTGGCTGCGGCTGGAGGCGCGACGCGAGACGGGCATGGAGTTTGTCTGGGTGTATCGGGTGGAGCACGAAGGTCCGTTCACGCTGCATCCGGCCGAGACGATGGACGGGGCATGGTTTACCCGCGAGGAGCTGGAGGCGGCGCTGCGCGAGCGGCCGCGGGATTTCGCGGGGTCATTCCGTTTTATCTGGTCCCAGCTGAGCTGGTGACCGGATGACGCGGCCGGACGGGTGCAGTCCGGCCGTCGCGTTTTAGGGGGCCTCGGGGGCGGGCAGGTCGCGGGCCCGCTTGAGGTGCGCGCCGCGTTTGAGGGGTTTGGGCGTGTTGCCGTCCTCGGCGGCGGCGCGCAGGCGTTTGAGTTCGTCGAACTGCTTCGGCGACATCAGCCGGCGCGGCACTCGCTTGGCGGCCTCGTCCATGAGTTTGTCCCACATCTCGGTGGTGATTTCCTCAATGGGTTCCCAAGGCGTGTGGTGGCCTTGGTGCCGTTGCCAGGTGACCTTGCCGCCGTGAAAGACGACCCAGACCTGATATTTGCCTTGTTCGGGGTCGCGGACCCACCAGCCGAAATCCATTGCCATGATGTTGGTCAGGGAAGGGGGCGGGCGGACGCGGTGCCAGCGCAAAGCGGCCGGCTTCTGGCTTGCGGGCGGCGTGGGCGCACGGCGGCATGGCGCGCATGACGACAAAGTGGATCGGGCGCGTGATGCGGTGGGCGGCGGCGGGGCTGCTTTGCACGGTGCTGGCCACAAGGGCGCACGCTGATCTGGCGGCCGATCTGGCGCGGGTGGCGGTGGAGGCGGCGGGCGGCCGGGCCGCGCACGAGGCGCTGCAGGCGTGGAAGGCCGACGGCATCACCCGAGTGGGCGAACAGTCTGTGGTGTTTCTCCTGTATGCGGCCCGGCCGGATCGGGTGCGCATCGAGACCTTGGGCGAGCAGGGCTCGCTGGTGCGTTCCTACGACGGGGAGCGCGCGCCGTGGCGCAAGGACGGGCCTCTGGCACCGCCGAGGCGTCTCGGTCGCGCGGAGGAGCTCGAGTTCGTGCGCGAGGCGGATTTCGACTCTCCGCTCTACGAAGCCGGGGCGCGCGGCGTCAGCCTGGACTACGCGGGGGAGCAGACCGTGGATGGCCGGCTTTGCCAAAAACTGCTCGCGACCCTGCGTGGCGGCGCGCTGGTGACGCTTTATCTGGACGACGAGACGAGGCTGCTCGTCCGGCGCGACACGGTGCGCAGGTCGGGCGGACGGGAGGTGGTGGAGGAGACTCATTATGCCGACCATCGTCCCGTGGCCGGCGTGATGTTGCCGCACTTGATCACCGCGAAGCGGGATGGCGTGGTGTTGCACGAGACCCGCATCCGGGAATACACGCCGAATCCGGTGCTGATGGAGGGCTTTTTCGCGCCCCCGGTGGCGGACTGGCCGCGACTCTGACCGCAGGCGCGCAGGTGCGCGCTTGCCAGCGCGCACGGGGCGTCGTGACCTGATCGCCCCATGGCCCTTCTCGGTTCTCTTTCCACGGTGCGCGCGCAGTTGGCGGCATCGCCCGCGTTTGACCTCGCGTTCGACTACGTCGCGCGCGCCCTGACCGCCGGATCGCCCGAGGCGACCCGGATCGCGGCGGTGCCCTTGGGCGAGACGGTGAAAGTGGAGTTGGGCGGCGGCGTGTTCGCCCTCGAGCAGGCCTACCTCAGCAAGCCACCAGAGACCGGCAAGTGGGAGGCGCACGAGCGGCATATCGACGTGCAGGTCATCGTGGCGGGCCGGGAGTTGATGGAGTTTACCGACGTGGTCGCGCTCACGCTGACGGAGGATTACCGGGCCGAGCGCGACCTGATGTTTTACGCGCGCTTCGGCGGTGGCTCCGTTTTCAAGGCGGGTCCCGGCGCGGTGGCGGTCTTTTTCCCGGTGGACGCGCATCGTCCTTCGCTGGCCGACGGAGCGTCCGCGCCGGTGTGGAAAACGGTGGTGAAGGTGCCGGTGGGCGGCGCGGCCGTGCGATAACCCGGGCGGGCCGGCGAGACGTGAACTACCGTCATCACTACCACGCGGGAAATTTCGCGGATGTGCTCAAGCACGCCGCGCTGCTGCGCCTGGCCGGCGGCCTGCAGGCGAAGGAGAAGGGTATCCTCTATCTGGATACGCACGCGGGTCGCGGAGGCTACGATCTGTCCGCGGCGGCCCAGGGCGGCTCGCTCGGTCGCGCACCCGAGTGGCCGGATGGGGTGGGGCGTTTGCTCGGCCGCGCCGATCTGCCGCCGGAGCTGGCGGACTATCGGTCGGCGGTCCTGGCGTTTGACGAGGCCGCGCGGGCCCGCGTGGGCGGCGAGCCCGGAGCGTCGCCACGCTTTTATCCTGGTTCGCCTTGGCTGATGGTGGGGCGTTTGCGTCCGCAGGACCGGGCGGTGCTGTGCGAGCGCCATCCCGAGGAGGAGGCGTTTTTGGCCTCCGAATTCGCCGGCAGGCGTCGGGTGTCCACCCAGGCAATGGACGGGTATGCGGCGGTGAAGGCCATGTTGCCCCCGCCGGAGCGTCGCGCCTTGGTGCTGATTGATCCGCCTTTCGAGGCCCAGGACGAGTGGACCAGTATCGTCGGGGCGGTTTCGGACGGGCTGGCTCGTTTGCCGGGAGGGACCTTCGCGATCTGGTATCCGCTCACGGCCCGGGCCCGGGTGGATGTTTTTTACCGTCGTTTGCTGGCGCTGCCCAAATTGCCCCCGTGTTTCACGGTCGAGTTGCTCATCGGCGGAGAGACGGCGGGACTGAAGCTCTGGGGCTGCGGCCTGCTGGTGCTCAATCCGCCCTGGGGCAGCGCGGCGCCGCTGGATGCGATGGCCAAGTGGTTGGCGCCCGTGCTGGCCCAATCCGCCGGCGCCAAGGGTGGCGTGCACTGGCTGGTCGAAGAGAGTTAAGCGCGGCTGTCACAGGGGCGTGCGGAGGCCGATTTTTCAATTTTGGGTGCTACTACGTAGAGTTGACCTTGCTACGCAGGGAGAAGTCTCTTGGGCTGACCGAAAATAGAACGCCCTTCGAACGATGGCCAAACCACAAAGCTCCTCTTCTCCGCCGCCAAGCGTCCGTGTCGTGATCGTCGAGGATGATCCCGTTTATCGCCAGTTTGTGCGTCAGATCCTGAAGAAGGTCGAAGGCGTGACGGTGATCGGGGAGTGCTCCACGGGAGCCGAGGGTATCGCTATCTGTCGGCGGGAGAAGCCGGACGCGATGCTGCTGGATCTGGTTTTACCCGACCAACAGGGGGTGGATGTGGTGCGCACCCTGCGCCCCGAGTTCCCCGACATGATCGTGCTGCTCATGACCGCGCACCCTCGCGACGATTTGCCCCGCGAGTTGTTGAAGCTGGGCGTCCAAGGCTTTGCCGACAAGACCGCCACCGCTCCCGAGTTGGTGAAGAGCATCCGCAGCGTTCTCGCCGGCGGACTGAGCTACACCAGCGTGGCAGGTTCCAAGGAAGTGGCCGCCAAGCTCGGGCTCAGCACGCGGACGGTGGAAAAACACCGCGCCAACATTTACGCCAAGCTCGGCGTTCGCGACGTGGTCGGCCTGACACGTTGGTGTCTCTACCACGGCATGGTCATCTGAGCCCGGCCATCCGCGTTCGCTCAGGAAACGAAGAAGCCCCGATCCTTGAAAGGATCGGGGCTTCTTCGTCTAAAGTGGCTGCCCGACTAGGACTCGAACCTAGACAAAGCGAGTCAGAGTCGCTTGTGCTACCATTACACCATCGAGCAGTAAAAATGAGCTGAGTGCGTCACCAGCCTCGGCGGGACTGGCTGAGATTAACCTGAATTGGAGCCGGCGATGGGATTCGAACCCGCAACCGCCTGTTTACAAAACAGGTGCTCTACCGTTGAGCTACGCCGGCGTTTGTGGCGCCACGCTTGCAAACGCGGAAGTGAAAGAACGAGGGGCCAAACCTGACTGACTGACGGAAAGTGGTGGTTCCCCAGGGACTCGAACCCTGAACCAATTGATTAAGAGTCAACTGCTCTACCATTGAGCTAGGAAACCAAAAAAACGGAAGGGAGGAAGGTCCGGTTCGCGGCCTCGCTGTCAACGCCGATTTTCGGGATTTTTTCCGGGCGGAGGCTAACCCGGCGAAAAAGACGCGCATAAATTCCCTTGCCAAGCGTTTCGGCGGTCTCTGCTTTCTCCAATCTTTCCCATGCAAAAGACCAAGAAGTCCGTCGCCAAGCGCTTCAAGCTGACCGCCTCCGGTAAGCTCAAGCGTCGCACGCCTGGTTTCCGTCACCTGCTTGCTTCGAAGAGCACCAAGGCCAAGCGCCGTGCCTCCAAGGACAAGCTCGTGGCCGAAGGCCATGCCGCGCCGCTCAAGCGCTGTCTCCCGCACGGTCTGTAATCCAAATAACAGATCCGCGCTCCAACCCAAAACCGCCAGTCGGGTGATCCTAACGAGACGACCCGACGGCCCAAAATAGAAAACACACCAACATGCCTCGTGCCACAAATGCCGCCGCTTCCCGCCGTCGCCGGAAGAAGGTCCTCGGTTACGCCAAAGGTTACTTCGGTAACAAGTCCAAGCTCTTCCGCTACGCGAAAGAAGCCGTTCATCACGCCTGGCTCTACGCCTTCCGCGCCCGCCGCAAGAAGAAGGGCGATTTCCGCTCCCTCTGGATCGTGCGTCTGAACGCCGCCGCCCGCGCAAACAATATCAGCTACAGCCGCCTCATCGAGGGTCTGAAGGCCGCCAACATCCAGCTCGATCGCAAGGTCCTCTCCGACCTCGCCATCCGCGATGAAGTCGCCTTTGCCGGCCTGGTCTCCAAAGCCCAGGACGCGTTGAAGGCCAAGGCCGCCGCCGCCAAGGCCGCCTAAGTTGCCGCATCTCCGCGAGCCCGGACGGCTCGCCTCCTTTCAGTCCCCGGAGGACGGGCCTTACACCAAGGCGCCGTCCTCTTTTTTTGCCCACGAAACACACGAAATGACACGAAAAGCCGGCATAAAATCCTAAGGTTTGGATTTTGTGCTTTTTCGCGTGTTTCGTGGGCCCTCCTCCGATTTTCCCCCCGACTCTTCGATGCAAGACCAACTCGCCGCCCTTCTCGCCAAAGCCGCCGCCGAACTGCCGGCCCTCGCCGCCCGCCCCGATTTCGAGGCCGCCAAGGCCCGCTACGTCGGGCCCAACGGCGAACTCACCGCGCTCATGAAGCAGATGGGCTCGGTGCCCAAGGAGCAGAAGCCGGTCGTCGGCAAGTTGGTCAACGAGACCAAGACCGCGCTCCAGGCCCACCTCGACGCCGCCCTCGCTCGCATCGAGGCCGCCGAGCTGGCCGCCCGTCTCGGGCCCGCCGTCGATCCCACGCTCCCTTCGCCCGACCGCGGGCTCGGCACCCACCACCCGCTCACCCTCGTGCGCGAGGAGATGACGCGCATCCTGCGCAAGGTTGGCTTCACCGTGGTCGAGGGGCCGGAGGTCGAGACCGAGTATTACTGCTTCGACGCGCTCAACACCCCCGCCGACCATCCGGCGTCACCACACGAGAAATACCTGCTCCGCACCCACACCAGCTCGGTGCAGATCCGCACCATGCTGAAGGGCGAGCCGCCCATCCGCATCGTCTCGCCCGGCCGCGTGTATCGCCGCGACACCACCGACGCCACCCACTCGGCCAACTTCCACCAGCTCGAGTGCCTCTACGTGGACAAGAACGTCACCGTGCGCGACCTGAAGGCCCTGCTCGACTACATCTTCGCCTCCCTGCTCGGCAAGGACACCAAGACCCGTTTCCGCCCGCACTACTTCGGCTACACCGAGCCCAGCTTCGAGGTGGACCTGAGCGCCTCGCATCTGCCCAAGGTCAACAAGCCCTGCTACGACCCCGAGGTCTGGAGCGGCTACGCCTTCGGCATGGGCCTCGAGCGCCTCGCCATGCTGCTCTACGGCATCGATGACATCCGCTACTTCTACCAAAACGACGTCCGCTTCCTGAAGCAGTTCGCCTGAGTCCAAACCCCTGAATTTTTTGCCCACGAAACACACGAAAAAGCACGAAAACCGAACCCTCGGATTTCTTCCGCTCCGATCTTTCGTGTCATTTCGTGTGTTTCGTGGGCCACCTCTGAATCTGATTTTCCGATGAAACTTTCCCGCTCCTGGCTCCAAGACTACGTCGATCTCGCCGGCATCTCCGACGACGACATTTCCCGCGCCATCACCTGGGTCGGCTTTGAGGTCGAGCAGGTCATCCGCACCGGCGCGCCGACCTTTAATAACGTCGTGGTCGGCCACATCCTCACCCGCGACAAACACCCCAACGCCGATAAGCTCTCCGTCTGCACCGTGGACGTCGGCGCCTCGCACGGTGGCGTGCGCACCATCGTCTGCGGCGCGCCCAACTGCGACGTCGGCAACCGCGTGCCCGTCGCCCTCCCCGGCGCGGTGCTGCCCGGCGACTTCGTGATCAAGGAGGCCAAGGTGCGCGGCCAGCCCTCCTCCGGCATGATGTGCTCGGCCAAGGAGCTGACCATCGCCGACGACGCGCAGGGGTTGCTCCTGCTCTCCGGCGAGCCCGCCGTGGGCACGCCCATCAACGACGTGCTCCCTGCCGGCGATGTGGTCTTCGACATCGAGATCACGCCCAATCGCCCCGACGCCCTCTCGCACCTCGGCGTCGCGCGCGAACTCGCCGCCTGGTTCAAAAAAGAACTCCGCTACCCCGAGGTCTCCTTCACCCCGGCCAAGATCGCCGCCACCGCGCGCCCCGATTTGCTCCAGTCGGTGCGCGTCACCGCCGAGAAGGATTGCCCGCTCTACACCGCCACCGTCGTCACTGGCGTGAAGGTCGGCCCCTCGCCCGAGTTTATCCAGCGCCGCCTCGCCGCCGTGGGCCTGCGCCCGATCAACAACGTCGTCGATATCGGCAACTACGTGATGCTCGAATACGGCCAGCCCGTGCACGCCTTCGACGCGAAGAAACTCGCCGGCGCCGAGATCGTCGTCCGCCACGCCGCCGACGGCGAAAAGATCGTCACCCTTGACGGCAAGGAGCGCGCGCTCGACCACCACATGCTCGTCATCGCCGACGCGCAAAAGCCCGTGGTCATCGCCGGCATCATGGGCGGGGCCGACTCCGGCGTCTCCGCCGAGACCACCGACCTCGTGCTCGAGGTCGCCTGCTTCAAGCGCCAGTGCGTGCGCTCCACCTCCAAGCGTCTCGGCCTCGCCTCCGATTCCTCCTACCGCTACGAGCGCGGCATCGACGTGCACTCGCTCGACGAGGCGGCGCATCGTTTCATCGACCTCATCCTCGCCCACGCCGGCGGAGCCGTGGCGGGCCCCATCCATCGCGTCGGCTCCACCATTCCGTGGGAGCGCGAGATCATGGTCACGCCCGGCTACATCAACGAGAAGCTCGGCTTCGACATTCCGGCCGCCGAGATGCGCGCCGCGCTCGAGCGCCTCGAACTCGTCGTCACCGAGGAGCAGCCCACCGAATCGCGCGGCCCGGCCTGGACCTTCTCCATCCCGAGCTGGCGCGACGACCTCGAGCGCCCCATCGACCTCGTCGAGGAAGTGGTGCGCCTCTACGGCACCGAGAAGATTCCGTCCTCCGTCATTCAGTCGCCCGGTCTGGTGGGCAACGACGACCCGATCGTGTTGTTCAACCGCCAGGTCGCCTCGGCCTTGGTGGGCGCGGGTTTCCACGAGTGCGTGAACTACACCCTGCGTCCGGCCAAGGAGGTCGCGGCCTGGGCTCCGGCCGCGCAGGTCGGCGCGCTCGCCCTCGCCAATCCCTTCGTCGAGGACCAGTCCCACCTGCGCTCGTCGCTCGTCGGCGGCCTGCTCGAATCGCTCGCGCTCAACCAGGCGCGCGGCGTGGCGGCTCCGCGACTCTTCGAGACCGGCCGCGTGTTCCTTGACCGCAAGGGCCAGCTCTCCGAGTGCGTCGCCGCCGCCTTCCTCATCGCCGAGGAGACGGGCGAGCGCTCCTGGCGTCCGCGCGAGGCGGCGGATTTCTACACCGCCAAACGCCACGCCGCCACGCTCGCCGCGCTCGCCGGCATCGAGCTGGACCGCCAGCCCACCGCGCTCATCGCCGAGGGCAACGACACCGCCCGCGCCTGGCAGGCCGGCCATGCCGCCACCGCCGGCAACATAGAGCACGGCTGGACCGCGACCTTTGGTCTGGTGAGCCTCGCGCACCTCAAGGCGCTCGGCATCACGGGCAAGGTTTACGCCGGCATCTTCGCCATCGCCTCCGAGCGCGTGAGCGGCGACGCCGAGCGCCGGAGCTACAAGCCCTTTGGCCTGCAACCCGCCGCGCTGCGCGATCTCGCGGTCGTGGTGGCCGAGGCCACGCCGGCGATCGACGTGCAAAAGACCATCGCGAAGCACGCCCGCGCCGCCGCCGGCAACGCCTTCGCGCTCGAGAGCGTGGAGATCTTCGACGTTTACACCGGCAAGGGCGTGCCCGAAGGCCACAAGAGTCTGGCCTACGCGCTCACCTTCCGCGCGCCCGACCGCACCCTCACCGACGACGAGGTCAACGTCGCCTTCAACAAGGTGCAGGCCGACCTCGCCGCCGCCGGCTATACCATCCGCAAGTGAGCCAAAAAAGCCCCGGCCAATTCGGCCGGGGCTTTTTTATTTGGAGCGCTCAGGTTCCTTTCGCATCGGAACGTTGCTTGGGTGACTTGACCGTGCGTTTGGTGGCGGGCGATTTGCCCGCATAGTTCGTCTGATCCTCGGCTACGGACGAAGGAGCGTGGTCGAAATCGAGCAATTCCCAGAGTTTTAGCCCACAGGCTTTGGCGAGTTTTTCCAGCGTGGACAGGCGGATGTCGCGCCTCCGGCCGGCCTCGACGTGTTGGTAGTATTTGTAGCCGAGACCCGCTTTTTCGGCAAACGCCTCTTGGCTGAGTCCACGAGCCTCCCGGAACTCCTTCACCCGCGCCAGCAGTCTTGTCGCCGTGTCATTTGCCACTGCGCAAGGTAGCGCGCCCAAGCGCCGCCAAACACCCGAGCATTGATAGCCTCGGCTTTACACCCCACTAATGATAGTGCGTTGTGGCGGCTCAGATGACTCTGGTTAAATCCAAGCAACGCGTCGCCGACCACGGGGAGGTCTTCACGCCGGCGTGGATGGTCGAGGCCATGCTGGACCTCGTGAAGGGTGAGACCGAGCGCATCGACTCTCGCTTCCTCGAACCCGCCTGCGGGAGCGGCAATTTTCTTGTTCGGGTGCTCCAGCGAAAACTCGCCGCCGTGGAGCTGAAATACGGCCAGTCCGATTTCGAGCGGCGTCACTTTGGCCTCTTCGGCCTGATGTGCATCTACGGCATCGAGCTGCTGCCCGACAACATTGCCGAGTGCCGCGCCAATCTCCTCGAAATTTTTGCCGAATATCTCGGCCTCGCCACGACCGACGGCCTGTATCGCGCCGCGTTTTACGTGCTTTCGCAAAACCTCGTGCACGGCGACGCCCTCACCATGCGCGGGGTGGACGGTGCGCCCATCGCCTTCGCGGAGTGGGGTTACCTCGGGAAGGGGAAATTCCAGCGCCGCGATTTCCGCTTCGACGCGCTCACCCAGAGTTCCGCGTTTAGCGAGGCGGGGTCGCTTTTCGCCCAGCTTGGCCGGCACGAGATACTCACGCCGACCAAAACCTATGCGCCCATGACGGTCGGCGAACTGGCCGCCTCGGCACCGGAGGCCGTCGCATGAGCGACCAGGCCGGCTTTACCCTGCGCGGGCGCAATCCCGATGTGCTGACGTGCCACGCTGACCGAGGCCTGGGCCAAAAACCATGGCGGCGCGAACCTGTGGGCGGACAAGACGGTGCGCTTTCTCGACCCCTGCACGAAGTCCGGCGTATTCCTCCGCGAGATCACCCGTCGCCTCACCACGGGACTGGAAAAAGAAATCCCCGATCTGCAAAAGCGGGTGAACCACATTCTGACGAAGCAGGTCTTCGGCATCGGCATCACGCAGATCACCAGCCTGCTCGCGCGGCGGAGCGTGTATTGCTCCAAGAGCGCCAACGGCGCGCACTCCATCGCCAAGGTTTTTGCCCACGAAGCAGGCAACATCTGGTT
>JALOTV010000216.1 GCA_025457685.1 Opitutaceae bacterium | reverse complement strand
ACGTTTTTGCGAAAGCGCACGGCGGGGGTGCGTGCGGGCAGCGGCGCGAGCTCGGCCTCGTTCACGCCGCGCACCCGCACCGGGGCGCAAGCGTGATCGGAGAGGCGCACGCCGGCGGCGAGACGTGCGAGCGCGGTCGAATCGGGCACGCGCTCGACCTGCACCCAGTATTCGCGTTCGTGGGCATGGCGCGGATCGAGCAGGCGGGTGTTGAGCCCCGGCTCGTCGGACAGCAACAGCAGCCCCTCGCTGTCGGCATCGAGGCGGCCAAGCGGATACACGCGTGCAGGAATGCGCGGCACGAGATCGGCGAGCGTGCGCCACGCCGAGCCGGGCTCGGGCGTGAACTGGGACAACACTCCGTAGGGTTTGTGAAGGGCGAGAAGCACGGCGGCAGGAAAGGCGGGGGACGTCGGACTGGGCGAGCCGACCAGTGACAATCGCAGAATGCCGGTTGGCGCGGCGTCCGATTACCGTATTGGTCCGAGTAAAGACCATGCGCGCGATACAATTTACCGCAGTCAACCAGATCGAAGTTCGCGAGGTGCCCGAGCCGGTGCCCGCCTCGGGTGAGGTGCTGGTGCGCATACGCGCCGCAGCGCTCAATCACCGCGATCTGTGGATCAAGCTCGGGCAATACGCAGGGCTGCAGTTCCCCTGCACGCCGGGATCGGACGGCGTGGGCGAGGTCTGCGCGGTGGGTCCCGGCGTGGACGCTGAGACGGCCGCGCGCTGGATGGGGCGCCGCGTAGTGATCAACCCCGCCTTCGACTGGGGCTCCGATCCGGTGGCGGTGCCGGTGGACCAGCTGGCCGAGGCTCCGGCGCACCTGAGCGACGACGAGGCGGCGGCCCTGCCCCTCGCCGGCCTGACCGCGTGGCGCGCGGTGATGACCCGCGGGGCGGTGCGGCGCGGGGACAAGGTGCTGATCAGCGGCGTGGGCGGAGGCGCGGCGGTGGCCGCCTTGCAATTTGCGGTGGCGGCGGGGGCAAAGACCTGGGTGACCTCGTCAAGCGCGGAAAAAATCGACCGGGCGCGGGCCCTGGGCGCCGAAGCGGGTTTTGATTACACGCGCTCCGATTGGGTCGAGGCCGCGCGGGCGGCGGTGCCGGGCGGGTTTGACGTGATCATCGATAGCGCGGGCGGGGAGGGCTTCGAGAAGCTGATCGATCTGGCGGCGGCAGGCGGGCGCCTGGTGTTTTTCGGGGCGACGCGGGGCAACCCGCCCGTGCTGCCGATGCGCAAGGTATTTTGGCGGCAGCTCAGCCTGCTCGGCACGACCATGGGCAGCCCGGATGATTGGCGCGCGATGCTCGAGACCGTCAGCCGGCACCGGATACGTCCCGTGGTCGGACATGGCTTTGCCTTTGCGCAAGCCGCCTCGGCCTTTGATCTGATGGAGCAGGGCTCTCAATTTGGCAAAATCGTAGTGCGGCCATAGGTGCTGTTTTTCAAAGCCGTTTGGTCACGCGCAGCTTCGACCTATAAGGCGAAACTTTTTCAGCGCGGCGGCGTCACACTCGCAGGGTTGCCAACTGTGCGCACGCCTGCCTCTTATTACCCCTCCCTCCCCGTGAAACTCTTTGGTATCGCATCACTTCTCTTACTCGCCGGCGGGGCTTTTCACGCCCGGTCCATGGATTTGCAAACCTTGGTGGATCGCTCGCCGTTTGCTCCGCCCGGCACCAGTGCGTCAGGCGGCGCGCCGGTGGCGGAGCAGGGCACCTTGGAATTTCGCGGCATGGTCGTGGACGAGTCTGGCACGGCTTACAGCGTGTTCGACGCCAGCGCCAACCGGGGCTTCTGGATTCGCGAAGGCGAGAAGGGGCCGATCCAGGTGAAATCCTATCAAGCGGCGGACAACCTGCTCGAGGTGGATCGCGGCGGCCAGGCGGTGAAACTGCAGCTCAAGCGGGCGACCATCCAGGCCGGTGCACCTATCGCGATCAAACCGGCGGTGGTGAACGCTCCGCCGCGTCCGCAGAATGGAGCTACTCCGAACGCGGCTCCGGCCGCGGCCGACACGCGACGTCTGGAAGCGGTGGCCGCCGAGGTGCGTCGCCGCCGCGCCTTGCGCAATGCGGCGGCCACGGGCCAACCTGCCCCCGCCGCCACGCCTGCTCCCGCACCCGCGACCTCGCCCTGAGGTTTGCGTTTTTTCAGCCGAGGAGAAACGAACGACCGGTGCTCCCACCAACCCCTCAAATTTTCAGACCCCTTTCCTTATGTTCCTGAACGCCAGCCCCCGTCGTCCGCTCGCCGCTTTGCGTCGCGCCTTCACTCTGCTCGAAATCCTGGTGGTGCTCGCCATCATCGGCCTCCTCGTCGGATTGGCGGTGAAGAACGTCGATAGTATCTTCGGCGACAGCCAAGCCTCCATCGCCAGCATCTTTGTGAACGACACGCTGAAGACCTCGCTGGTGACGTATCGCATCGACATGGGCGATTATCCCTCGACCGCCGAGGGTCTGGAGGCGCTGGTCACCGCGCCCGCCGGCAAAGCCGACCGCTGGAAACGCCCCTACGTCGAGGCCAAGGGCGGCAAGCTGCCGACAGACCCTTGGGGCGAGCCCTACGGCTACCGATATCCCGGCACGCGAAACAAGACCGGTTACGACCTGTTCTCCAAGGGCCCGGACAAGGTCGAGGGCACCGAAGACGACATCGGTAACTGGTAGCGCGCGCCGACGTGGGGCATGCGAGGCAAGTTCCGAAGCGCAGGCGCGAGAGGCGGGGAGGGTTCACTCTCCTTGAAATCCTGCTCGTGCTCCTGCTGCTCGGCTTGATGGGATCGGTCCTCGTCGGGGGCGCCGCCTCGCTATTGAACAACGCCCGAGAGCAGGATCCCGAGTCGGCGTTGCTCGCCTTTTTGCAGGAGCGACGCGGCGAGGCGGTGGAGACCAACCAGATCATCGAGGTGGTGCAGCTGCCCGAGGATAAAGGCTACCTTTGGGGCGCGGAGGAGATTTTCAGCCTTCCCACCAGTTCGGTCGGCACACGCGTGCGGCTCATTCGCGCCGAGGCGGGCGGGGCATCCCTGATCGGCGGCCAGCTGGAGGAGACGCCGCTCGAGAAGCTGCGGTTCTACCCCGACGGATCCTGCGATCCGGCGCGGATCGAGATACGTCGGGACGACGCGCGGCGCGTGCTGGCCATCGACCCCTGGACGGCCGCGCCGCTGCCGGCGGGGGAACCTGTGTCGTGAAAAAACGGATACAGCAGGCCCGGCGACGCTCCGCCTTTACCCTGATCGAGGTGCTCGTGGCGCTGGCGATCTTCGCCCTCGCGGCGGTGGTGCTGGGCGCGACCTACGTGAACCTGCTGCGCACGCACGCCGCGCTGCGCGAGCGCGACGGCAGCGGCGACGACATCCAGTGGGCACGCGACCTGTTGCTGGTCGAGCCGGACCGGCAGGCCGCCGAGCGTGGTGGCGACATCGTGCTGCCCGACGGCCGCGCGGCGTCCTGGCGGGCGACGATTGAGCCGACGGAGGTCAGCGACCTCTTCCAAGTCACGCTTGAGCTCGACGCGCCGCCGCCCGGCGGAGGCGGCGATCTCATCAAGTCCCGCGCGACCCTGCGCCTGCTGCGGCCCACTTGGTCCACGCCGGCGGAACGCACCGAACTGAGGCGCAAGGCCGAGCAGCGGCTGAAGCGGGCGCGGGAGGAGTTGCCATGAGCACGCCGACGCCGACGGTCATGCGCGCACGCGAGGAACGACGCGGCTTCACGTTGCTCGAGGTGCTGCTCGCGCTCTCGTTGCTCGGTTCGCTGCTGGTGGCGCTGAACGTGTTCATCTTTTCGATGGCCGAGATATGGGGGCAGGGGAGGGACGAGCGGCTATTTGCCCAGCACACTAGGGCGGTGAGCCTGCACGTTGAGGAGTTGTTGCGATCGGCGGCGAGAGGACCGGATGGCGGCGGCTTGGCGATCAAGGAGGTCCGCCAGCCCTACGGAGGCGAGGAGCCGGAGCTGACCTTCACCCTTGCGGAAGGCAGTCGCCTGTTGGTCTGGCCCGGCGCGCCCTTGCCGGACGTGGAAATGTCCATCGCGGTGGACAAACAGGAAAAACGCGGACTGGTGCTGCGCTGGCAGTCGCTGCTGGAAACGAGACGCGAGGACGAGGCGCCGAGGACCACGCCCGTATCGCCCTTCGTGGTGTCGCTCGGCTGGGATTACTACGACGAAAGTTTCCGGCGCTGGGAGACGCTGGAGGAACCCAAGCGGGAGCCCGATGGCACCTACCTGCTGCCGAAGCGGCTACGGCTGCGCTTCGCCCACGGCAAGTTCACCAGTGAACGCGTCCTGCGCGTGCCGGCGCGTGCGGAAGGCGCCACCAACTACTGACCATGCGCGCGACCGCCCAAATCAGTCTGCCATCACGCGCCGTCGGAGCCGCGCGACGTGGCTCGGTCATCGTGGTGGTGCTGGTGATGATCATGCTAGCCTCGCTCATGCTCGTGAAGTTCATGGAGAGCAGTTCGGTCGAGCTCACCCTGGCCACGCGGGAGGCGGATCGCGAGCGGCTCCGCGCCGACGCCTACTCGGCGTTGGAGACTTTTTTGGCGGTGATGGCGGAGATCAAGGCGGTGGACTCGGATCGCCTAAATGCTCCCGCCCAGGGCTGGGACGATCCCTACGGCTACGCCGAGGAGAGCCCGCGCGAAGGCGTGCAGGTGGACTTCGCCATCACCGACGAGAGCGGCAAACTCTCGCTGCCCTCGCTGGATTTTGAGGAGCTGGTGGAGTTATGCCAGGTGCTCGGTCTGGGCGAGGTGGATGCGCGGCGCTTCGCGGACGGACTCTTTGGGTGGACGAAAGAAGACCACGTCACCCAGGACATCGATGCGGATCCCGCGGCCTATGAACGCGACGATCCCCCGGTCACGGTGCCGAAGCGTTCGCTGCGCAGCTGGGACGAACTGCGCTCGGTGCGGGTGGCGCGGGAGTATGTATATGACGAAACCGGCGCGTTGACGCCCTTCGGCACGGCGTTGCGCGAAAACCTTTCCCTCTACGTTTATGAGGGGGCGAACATCAACGCGCTGGCGCCCGCGCTCGGTCTGGCGCGCGGGTGGGACGAGACGCAGATGCAGCAGATCAACGCCTATCGCGAGGGTCTCGGACCGAGACCGCCCGGCGCGCCCACCTGGTTCCGTAACATCGAGGAGGTCACCACCGTGCTGGGCGCAAACGCTGATCTGGAAGGCCTGACCGCCGAGGCGAAACTTCTGCGCGTGGATGTGACCGTGCGCGAAGGCGCGGCGAGCATGGTTCTGCGCGCCTTGGTGGCGTTGGACGATTCGGTGGAGCTCCCCCAGGCGGCGGAACCCGCGAGCGGCGAAGCGACGCCCCCGGCGGACGCCGCGCAGACGGAGGAAAGGTTGGACTACCCGTTTCGCATTCTTGAACTCATTGAAACCAGCGGCCCCCCGCCGGCCGTCTTGACCGACGAAGAAGCCCTCTCCGACGCCCCCTCCCTTTGATGTCCGCGCTATCGAAATACCTGCCCTCCGCACCGCCGCCGCCGCCCATCCTGCTCGCGCGCGGAGACGCTTTTTTCACGCGCCGCGTCGCGCTGGCGGCCGAGAGCCCGGTGGCGGATCAGCTTTTGCTCGCACTCGAGGGCATGGCGCCCTTCCCGCCGGAGCAGCTTTACCACGGCCACGTGCTCGCGGCGGATGGCCTGTCGGCGCTGGTGTTTGCGGCGTTCCGTCGTCGCTTTCCGGCCGACGAGACGGAGCCGTGGGCGGAGGCGGAGCTGGTGACGGCGGAGTTCGTCGCGCTGCTCGCGACCAAGCCGGCGGGCGATGGCGTGACGTTGCACATCGGCGAAGGGCGCAACCTCGCGGTGGTGTGGCGCAAAGGCGAGGATCTCCCCGCGGTGGTGTTGTCCCGCATCGGCGACGCCGACGCGGCGGACGCCCTGGCGCGCGAGGCCTTGGCAAGGGCGGAACTACCCGCCCACGCCGACGTGCGGCGCATGGAGGGGCCGCTTGGTCTGCGGACCAGCGGCGAGCAGCAATTCGAGGCGTGGGCCGGCGAGGTCCGGCTCGGCGTGCTGCCCGCCGGCAGCGGCGGCTCGGCTGACGTGCGCGATCCCGATTTCCTCGTCGAGCGGCGCAAGGCCAAGGTGCGCGACCTCTGGCTCTGGCGCGGCGTTCTCGCCTCGGCCTGCCTGCTCCTACTATCGGCCGGCATCGACCTCGGCGCGGGAGTGCTCGGTTTCCTGACCGCGCGTCGCGAGGCGCGCGTCGCGGCCCAGACGGGACCGGTCGCCCAGATCGAGGAGGCGCAGCTACTCGCCAATCGCATCGGCGAACTGAGCCAGAAACGGCTCATGCCCTTTGAAATGCTGGCCCTGATCAACCC
>JALOTV010000020.1 GCA_025457685.1 Opitutaceae bacterium | reverse complement strand
CACCCGGACAAGCAGTGGATGCTCGATTTCATGGCCGGCGTGGAGGAGCGAAAACTGCGCGTCGATTACATCTGCGTGCACTCCTACGGCGGCCCCAACGCCGAGTCCTTGGTCGCCCGCCTGGAAAGGGTGCATAAGATGTTCAAGCGTCCGCTCTGGATCACCGAATTTGGCGTCGGCGACTGGCAGGCCAAGAGCGTCGAGCAAAACCGCCACAAACCCGAGACGGTGCTGCGTTTCATGGAGAAGGTGCTGCCCATGCTCGACAAGTTGGACTACGTGGAGCGCTACGCTTGGTTCCCCGCGAGGACGACGAGCATCCCGCTCGCCACGAGCGCGCTGCACGACGCCGAGGGCAAGCTCACCCGCCTCGGCGAGTGCTACCGCGACGCCTGAGCCCGTCGACCGCGCCGCATAATGGAAACGATGTTCCAGCCCGGAGTCGTCTGGCGCGACAGCGCCGGCCAGCCGATCAACGCCCACGGCGGCGGCGTGCTTTTTCACCACGGGATCTATTTCTGGTATGGCTGCCACAAGATCGAGGGCCTGTCGGAGGCCGCCGACGCCGATGGCGGTGTGCGCGCCTACGCATCGCGTGATCTGGTGAACTGGCACGATTTCGGGATGGTTTTGCCGCTCGACGGCCGCGGTGACGAGGACCTGAGGCACGGCTGCATTTTTGACCGCCCCAAAGTCGTCTTCCACGCGCGGACGCGGCAGTTCGTGTTGTTCTTCAAATTCTACGTGAAAGGACACGGCTCACGGGTCGGTTTCGTCGGGGTGGCGACCTCGCGCAGTCCCGCCGGCCCCTTCGTGTATCAGCACAAATTTCTTGGCGGAAACTCGCCCGAGGGCACCGGCGATTTCGCCCTGTTTCAGGATGACGACGGCGCGCTCTACCACCTCGCGGTGCGCAAGCCCGACAAGGCCTTTGTCGTCGGAAAAATGAGCGACGACTACCTCATGCCCGAGGGCGCCTATCAGGTGGCCGAAGGCATCACGCGGCACACGGAGGCCCCCGCGGTCATCAAGCGCGACGGGCGCTACTGGATGCTGGCCTCCGACTCCACCGGCTGGGATCCGAATGCCGCGCGCTCGTTTTCCGCCCCGACGATTTTCGGTCCGTGGACCTCGCACGGAAATCCCTGCGAGGGCATCAACCCGCACAACGGGTTGGGCTCCGAACTTACTTTCGGCGGCCAATCCGCCTCCATCATCACGCTGGCGGACCGCCCCGACGCCTGCATCGCGTTTTTCGATATCAACAAGCCCGACCACCCCTTCGACAGCCTCTACGTCTGGCTGCCGATTTCCTTCGCAGGCGGGCGCATGTCGATCCGCTGGCGCGACCGCTGGTCGCTCGACGTCTTCGCCGCCGAATAATGTCCACTTTTCCCACCTCCATCCGTCGCCCGTCCATGTCCCTGATATCCCGTTTTCGTCCCAGTGCCCGTTCCCTGGGCATTCTGCTGCTGTGTGTCGCGGTCACGCCCTGCGCGTTGCAGGCGCAGCAGGCCCGTCCGCTTCCCGCTTCCTGGATTGATCGCTCGTCCGAGCGCAGCGTCGATCCGGCCTTCGGCCCTTCGCCGATCGCGCTCAATCAAGTCGGCTTTGAGACCGCGCGATCCAAGCGCTTCACCGCGCCCAAGGCGCCGGACGGCACGCGTTTCACGGTGCGGCTCGCGAGCGGCGGGGATGCGTTGTTCACCGGCACGATCCAGGGTGGGGTGGGGGACTTCTCCGCGCTGCGTCCCGCCGACTCCGCGGAGCGCTACGTGGTCGAGATGCAGGGCGAGGGCACCACGCCCGTGGTCAGCGATCCGTTCCTCATTCGCGCCGATCTCTACCGCGAACAGTTCTGGCAGGGCGCGGTGGACTTCCTGATCGATTCCCGCTCCGCGATCGGCACCCACCCGAGCGCCTTTGGCGGCTGCCCGTGGCGCGACGGCACCTACTACGACGCCATCCTGCCCGCGCTGGTGATGGCCTACCTCGCCGATCCGCAGACCGTGCAGGCCATGCCGCGCCAGATCGATTGGGCGGCGGACAAAGCGCGCGTCACCGCCCCGGGGTTCAAATTCGACGACAAGGATCCCGGCGCGAGGGGTTTTATGAATTCCGTGCGCGCCTACTACGATCTCGACGCGCCTGCGGCCGACGCACCCGACGTGGTCAAGTTGATCCACTGGGGCGCCGGTTTCTACCTCGTCAACCCGCTTACCCAGGACCCGTCCAAAGATCCGGACAAGTGGAAGGTGCACACCCAGACCGTGGAGCAGGTCGCCTACGTGGTGTGGGCCTGGCCGGTGCTGAAGCAGTGGTTGCCGGAGTCGTTTTACCTGCGCTGCCGCGACTTTGTATTCGGAAACTGGAGACCGTCGCTCGGCATCAGCCCGTGGTGGGAGACCTCCACCTACCTCGCCCCCGAGGATCTCAACGAGGGCAACCCGATGGGCGGCTTGCTCCACCCCTACAAGGGCCGCCACGCCCCCGGCCACTCCATCGTGCCCAACCTGCTCCTGCACGAAGTCGCCAAGCGCGAAGGCCGCGACGACGCCGGGATCTACCTGCGGGCCGCGATTCAGCAGGCCGAGTGGTGCATCAAGAACCTCGATTGGAACGATCCGCGCACGACCAAGGGCCACCGCATGAGCGAGCACCGCACGATCACCAATCTCGTGTGGTTGCTCCAAAAATATCCCGACCAAGCCCCCGCCGGCCTGGAGGAAAAAATCACCGCCTGGGTGGATGTCGCCCTAAGCCGCTCGGAAAATTTCTGGGACTACCGCCGCTACGATCTGCAGAGCCACTGGTCGATCCCGAAGGTCAACGATGTGGGCAACTTGATCGGCTTTCCCGCCATCGCCATCGCCGCCTCCTGGGTGATCGACGATGCGGAGAAGAAGGCGCGGCTCGAGCGCGTCGCCACCGCCGCCGTGGACCACATTTTCGGTCGCAATCCCCGTCTCGCCGCAGCCCCCGCTCATCCGGAGATGGGCTTTCCCGAGGTCGAGCGCGGCTGGCCCATGCATTACAAGACCAACGTGTGCGCACGGCTGGAGCTCTGCCGCTCCTCCCTGTCCTCCGCGCCGGGCACGGAGATGTTCCCCTTCAATCCAGCGGGCTCCTACCGCCATCCGGAAGGCTGGGTGAACTACGGTGCCGCGTGGTGCCTCAGCCTCGCCTACTTCCGCTTCGACGCCGCCGCGCAAACCACGCCTTCGCTCTGATCGCATGAAAATCAAAGGAATGCGCTGGTGGATCGTGGTGCTGGTTTTTCTCGCCGCCGTCCTCAACTACGTCGATCGCCAGGTCCTCTCCGTCCTCGCGCCGACCATCCAGGCCGACCTCGGAATCGACGACCGCGAATACGCGAACGTCCTCAACATCTTCCTCGTCGCCTACACGCTCGCCTACCTCGTGTCGGGCAAGCTGGTGGACCGCATGGGCACGCGGAGCAGCACGCTGCTCTTCGTCGTGTGGTGGTCGCTCTCGAACGTGGTGACCGCCTGGGCGCAGGGCATGCGCTCCATGAGCGCGGCGCGCTTCTCCCTCGGCCTCGGCGAGGCCGGCATCTGGCCCGCCGCCTCGAAGATCGTCTCGGAGTGGTTCCCCTCGCGCGAACGCGCCCTCGCGATCGGCTTCTACACCATGGGCGCGACGGTCGGCGCCACGGTCGCGCCCTACCTCGTCATCCCCGTCGCGGTTTACGATTACCAGGCGAACATGCCGTGGGTGAACTCGCTCTTCGGCCACGGCACCGGTTGGCGCATGGCCTTCCTCATCACCGGCCTCGTCGGTCTGCTCTGGGTGATTCCGTGGCTGCTGCTCTACCGCAAACCGCGCGACAGCCGGTTCGTCAGCAAGGCCGAGCTCGAGCTGATCGAGGAGACCGCCACCACCACGCCCGCACCCGAGGGCAAACCTTGGACGTGGGGCCAGGTGCTGCGCTTCAAGCCGCTCTGGCTGCTGCTCGTCGCCCGCCTGCTCACCGATCCGGTCTGGTATTTTTATCAGTTCTGGTTCGCGAAGTATCTCAACACCGACCGCCACGTCGCGCAGGATGGTCTCACCATCACGTGGGTCGTCTACGCCGCCGCCGGCGTCGGCTCGCTCGTCGGCGGTTGGCTCTCCGGCGCCCTCATCAAACGCGGCGTGGCCCCGATCAAGGCCCGCCTCTGGGTCATGCTGGGCTGCGCCTGCCTGATGCCGATCTCTCCGCTTATCGCCAAGGTCGGCGGCCTGCCCGTCACCATGGTGCTGACCGGCGTGACCGTCTTTGCCGCGCTCTCGTGGTTGATCAACATCAGCGCGCTGATCGTGGACGTCGCGCCCAAGCACTCGCTCGGCACGATCTTCAGCGTGGTCGCCGCAGGCAGCACGCTCGGCGGCATCATCATGAACATGATCGTGGCGACCATGGTCTCGGGGCCGTCCTCCAAGGCGGCCGGCTTCCTCGACATCGCCTTCAAGGAGGTGCTCGGCCCGCTGCTCGAACTCGTCGCGGGCCAGGGCTACGGCCCGTGGTTCTGGGCCATGGCCTTCCTCCATCCGCTCGCCCTGCTCCTGCTCTGGTTTGGCGGCATCGCGCGCCCTGCCCGCACCGCATAAAGCCCGCGCCCTTTTTCCCCCATGTCCCGACTTATTCGCCTCTCGGTTTTGCTGGCCTCGATTGTATCGGCCGCAGCCCTACACGCGCTGGAGCTGCCAAACATATTCTCCGACCACATGGTCCTGCAACGTGACCAGCCCCTGCCGGTCTGGGGCAAGGCCGAGGCCGGCGCCAAGGTCCGCGTCGAGTTTGGCCGCCAGTCCGCCGAGGCCACCGCCGACGCCGAGGGTAAGTGGACCGCCACACTCGCGCCCAAAAGCGCCAGCGCCGTGCCCGCCACCTTGCGGGTGCGCAGCGGCGAAAAAGAGGTGCTCGTGCAGGATGTGCTGGTGGGCGAGGTTTGGCTCTGCTCCGGCCAGTCCAACATGCAGATGACGGTGGCGCAGATGCTCGACGCCGACCTCGTCGCGCTCGGCGGGGCCAATCCTCTCCTGCGGCTCCATCTGGTGGATCGCGTCGCGTCCACGACGCCGCGTTTCTCCGCCAACTCGACCTGGACTCACTCCGACGCCAAGACCATCCCGCCCTTCAGCGCGGTGGGTTTTCACTTCGGCTCGGTGTTGCAGCGCATCCTCGGCGTGCCCGTCGGTCTGGTCGCCGCCTCGTGGGGCGAAACGCCCGCCATCGCCTGGACCCGCCCCGCCGTCTTGGACAAGCACCCGCTCTTCGTGCAACAGATCGCCGAGTGGGAAAAGGGCATGCAGACTTTCCCCGAGCGCAACGCCGCCTATCTCGCGCGCTGCGTCGAGTGGAACAAATCGAAGGGTTTCCCGCCCGACGCGAAGGTGGACCACTGGACCCACCGCGACGCGCCCAAGCCTCCGCCCTACGACCCCAACGGCTCCAAGCGCCCCGGCAACCTCGCCAACGGCATGCTCGCCACCGTCGCCCCCTTCGCCATGCGCGGTGCCATCTGGTATCAGGGCGAGAATGACACCGAGTGGGTGCCGGAAAAATACCACGAGCGCCTCCGCCTCATGGTCGAGGATTGGCGCGTGTGGTGGGGCAACCCCAACTTCGCTTTCGGCGTCGTGCAGCTCGCCGCCCACTCGCAGCCCGTCGACGGACCCACCAACGATGGCTGGGCGCGCCTGCGCGAGAGCCAGCGCCAGTTCGTGCTCGCCGATCCGCACGCCGGTCTGGCAGTGGCCCTCGATATCGGCGAGGCCAACGACATCCATCCCTTCGACAAGGAAACCGTCGGCCAGCGCCTCGCCCGCTGGGCCCTCGCCGATGTTTACAACAAGATAAAGCTGCGCGGCGGCCCCGAGCCCGTCGGCGCCACCTTCACCGACGCGGTCTCCATTCGTTTCGATTCCGTCGGCACCGGACTCTGGGCCTTCAGCGGCCCGGTTCTGGAGGGCTTCACCCTCGCCGGTCCGGATGGCGTCTTCCGCGCCGCCAAGGCCGAGATCAAAGGCAAGGACACCGTGGTCGTCTCCAGCCCCGAGGTGCCGTCGCCGCAGGTGGTCCGCTACGCCTGGGCCCGCAATCCGCGCGGCGCCAATCTCGTCAACCGCCAGCGCCAGCCGGCGCCCGCCTTTGAACTTCGCAAGCCAAGCTCCGAACTCACCCCCTGATTTTCCCATGATCCCTCGTCCCCGTCTTTTCTCCACCGTTCGCGCCTTCCTCGCGCTCACCCTGGCCGGCTCCGCCTTTGCGCAGTCCTTCGTGATGCCCGAGGGGCTCACCGAAATCCAGCGTGAGCGCTTCAAGCGCTTCGAGACTTTCCACATCAAGGGCGTCTGCAACGACTCCGACCTCGATCGTCTCGCCTCGCTCGGCGTCAACACCGTGCGCGGCTACACCATCCCGTCCGCCGAGGTCATGCGCGCCAAACTCGATCACGCCCACCGTCTCGGCATGAAGGTCGTGGTCAGCGAGTGGATGCCGCACCACGGCAAAAACAAGAACCGCGACGGTTCGTCATGGGAATTCGACTACAACGTTCGCGGCGAAAAGATGATCGCCGACCTCATCGCCAAGGTCGAGGGCATCGGCGACCATCCCGCGATCCTGATGTGGGGCCTGGGCAATGAGGTGCACCTCGACGAGCCCTACCTGCGCGTGGTCAACCGCATGTCGGAGGAGATCCACAAGCGTTTCCCTCACCACCTCACCAGCCTCACCGTGGTCAACGTGAAGGACGCGGGCATCGCCGCGATCAAGCAGTTCGCCCCCGACATCGACGTGCTCGGCGTGCAGAGCTACAGCCGCGGCGCCGTCGCGGGCTCGATCAAGAAGGCCGAGAAGGTTTGGGGAAAACCCTTCTACATGTCGGAGTTCAACACCAACGGTCCCTGGAATTTTAAAAAGACCGAGTGGGGCGTGGAGCTCGACGAACCCGTCACGAAAAAAGTCGCTGACCTGAAGGCCTGCTACGCCGCCATCGACGCCTCGCCGCTCTGCTTGGGCTCGACGATTTTCCTCTGGGGCCACGCCACCACGTATCGCCCCACCTACTTCAGCCTGCTGCTCGACGCGCATCCGGAAGGCCGTCCGACGAAAAAAGGTTCGCTCGACCACCTCATGCTCACGCCGCAGGCCGAGGTCATGGTTGAGAACTTCACCGGCAAGCCGCCCGCCGGCAACCGCGCCCCGGTGCTCGCCAAGCTGGAGTTCGACGGCGGCCTCGCCTCGCGCGTGGCTCAGCCGGGCGAGGCGATGACCGTCCGTTTCGAGGCCACGGATGCCAACAACGACGCGGTCGAGTTCACCACCTGGATACTCGCCGCGCGCGCCCGCAAGACCACCAGCGTCGCCGGCCCCTTCGCGCAGGCGTCCGCAGGCCACGCCGTTATTCCCGCGCCCCAGGCTCCGGGCGAATACCTCCTCATGGTTTACGCCACGGACGGCAAGGGCGGTGCCTCCGCCACCACGCTCGCCTTCAAGGTGCCCGCGCCCGCCTCGGACGTCACCGAGCCGCAAAGCGGCGCCTTGCAGCCCTGATCACCCCGACGCGTTTCCCTCGTCGCGCTCGCCCCTATCCCCTCCATGAAGCTAAGCCTCGGCCTTTCTATTCTGACTCTGTCCGCATTCGTCGTCTCAGCCTGGGCCGCGACTGGCGCCGCCCCGGTCGATCCGGCGTCGCCGGCGCCGCAGGGCGCAAGGCCGAAGTTCAAAAGCAAGATTCACATCCCGGTGAAACTCGCCGCCGAGACGACCCCGCTGCCGCCTCCGGGCTACGAACTGGTTTTCAGCGACGAATTCGACGGCGAGACGATCGACAAGCAGAAGTGGGGCTTCCGACTCGAGAGCAAGATGCTGAGCACCCAGCAGGCGGAAAACATCTCGCTGAAAAACGGCAACCTCGAGATCGCCATGCGCAAGGAATCCGTGCGCGGGAAAAACTACACCGGCGGCGGCGTCGTCAGCCGCCAGTCCTTCGTTTACGGTTACTACGAGGCCCGTTTCAAGACCCCGCCCGCCGAGGGCTGGCACACCTCGTTCTGGGCCATGAAAAAAAGCTTCCCCGACGAGCCGCCCAAGCCGCGCGCGCTGCTCGAGCTGGACTTTTGCGAGCAGGACGGGGGCGATCCGCACTTCTTCAGTTTCGGCGTCATCAACCAGGCGCCAAACCCGAAGAAGAAGGAAAGCTGGAACGCCGGTCGCTGGGTCATCGAGGACGCGCCGGACACCTCCGCCAATTTCCACGTGTGGTCGTGCGAGTTCACGCCCGAGTTTACCCGCTTCTATTTCGAGGGTAAACTGATGAAAGAGATCAGCTCCGCCGGCTTCCCCCACGACGACATGAGCGTGTGGCTCAGCGTGATCGCGAGCACCCTGAAGGGCGACCGCTGGGTCGACGAGTCCAAGCTGCCGAACGCCGTCTTGGTGGACTACGTGCGGGTTTACCAAAACCCGAAGTATCGCGAGGCCGAGGAGGCCGTGCTCGCCGCTTCCCGCCTCCGCAAGCCGGCGGCGGCCAAGGCCAAGGGCGACGGCGAGGTCCTGCGCGGCGGAGCCCCGGCGGAGCTCAACTAGCGCCACGTCTGTATTCGTTTTATAACTACAAAATATTCTCGCTGAAATGATTCCGCAAACCCGATGCAAGCGAAGCCGCGCCGCCAGACTGGGTCTGGCCCTGGCGATCAGCCTCCTGTCCGCGACGTATCCGCTGACGGCGGCCGAGACGGTCGTGGACGCAAAAGCGACGCCGCCGAGACAGATCGGCGATCTGCTGGCGCCGGCGCGGATCATGACGGACGTGCGGCTCCGCCAACCCTCGAAACTCAGTTTCGAGCGAGCAGGTGAGACCGCCTTCCGCCTCGCAGGCGATTTGCCCACGAAGCAGACCGCGATCCAGTTGGTGCCGCCGTCGGGCGCGTGGGATGTCTCCGCCTACAGCTTCGTGCGAATTGATTTCGTGAACCGCGGTCCCGGCCTGGTCTGGATCCGCGGGCGGCTCGACAACGCCGGCGCGCTCGACTGGGCCAACAGCGCGCGTTCGCAGGCCTTCGTGATGCCGGGGGAGCGAGCCACGCTCGGGTTCCCGTTTCCCCGCGCCAAGGCCCTGGACGACGCGCCCCCGCTGTTTGCCACGCAGAGCGCCAAGCCCAATGGTCACCGCGACCATTGGATGAAATTTGATCCGGCCAAGGTCATCGCCTGCCGTCTCGTCATCCAGTCCACCGCCACCACGCTCGATCTCTCCGACTTCGTGGTCAGCCTCGCGTTTCCCTACGGCGCGGAGGCCAACAAGGCCCAGCTTGAGTTCCCTTACCTCGATTCCTTCGGCCAAGTGCGCGCATTGGATTGGCCCGGAAAGCTGCACGACGAAGCGGAGCTTCGTCAGCGTCACGCCGCGGAGTTGGCGGCGTCTGCGGGCGCGAACGGCCCCGCCTCGTTCGGCAAGTTTGGCGGCTGGGCCGACGGCCCGCGACTGAAGGCCACCGGCTTCTTCCGCACGGAAAAGGTGGATGGCAAGTGGTGGTTGGTGGACCCCGAAGGCCTGCTGTTTTTCTCCCACGGCGCGAACAGCGTCGGCTTCGCGCAGTCCACCCAGATCACGGGACGCGAGCCGCTCTTCGCCTGGCTGCCCGCGGCCGGCGACGAGCTGATGAGCGGGGTGGTGCAGCAGGGCATGATCAACTTCACGGCCGCGAACCTCGCCCGCACCTTCGGCCCCGCCTGGCAGGCGCCGGCCCGCGAGCGCACCCACCTGCGCATGCGCAGCTGGGGCATGAACACGATCGGCGCGTGGTCGGACCAGGGGCTGATGGACGACAAGCGCACCCCCTTCACGCCCATCCTGCACCTCGGCGGCGCCCATTCTCCGCTGGGCAACAAGATCGTCGATCCCTTCGTGCCGGGCTTTAAGGCCGACATCGTCTCGCGCCTGCGAAAGCTCGTGCCGGACCAGCGCAATCCCTGGGTGCTCGGCGTCTTTATCGACAACGAAATCTACTGGCACCTGCCCTACGTGCAGAACGCCTTTCGCCGGGGCCCCGCGCAGCCCGCCCGCATAGCCTGCGTGGACTGGCTGCAGCAAAAACACGGCACGATCGAGGCGCTCAACACCGCCTGGGGCACCGCCTACGCTTCGTGGGATGCGATCGTGGAGCTGCCGAAGTCCGACCAGGAGACCGAGGCCTTCAAGCGCGACGCCTCGGAGCTGCGCCGTCTGATCGCCGGCACCTACTACCGCTCGTGCCACGAGGCCATGCGCGAGGCCCTGCCCAACCACATCTACCTCGGCTCGCGCATTCACAAATCTGACGACGAAGTCTACGAACAACTGGCCCAGTATGCGGATGTCGTCAGCGGCAACGGCTACGATCCGGTCGCCGGCACGAAGGCCGCGCGCACGCCCGACAAGCCGAGCATGGAGACGGAGTTTCACTTCGGCGCGCCCGATCGCGGCGTGCCCGGCGTGGGCCTCTGGTCCGTCGGGGACCAGACCCAGCGCAGCCGGGCCTACGTCACCTACGTGCTCTCGGCGATAAAGCATCCGAACGTCGTCGGTGCCCATTGGTTCGCCTACCTCGATCAGTCGGCCGCCGCCCGCCGCATCTCCCCCGGCGGCAGTTCGGGGGAGAATTACCAGATCGGCTTCGTCGATGTGACCGACACCCCGTATCCGGAAATCAGCGCCGCCGCGCGCACCCTGGCCGACCACATGTATGCCCTGCGCGCCGGCCAATCCGCAGGGCTGCTCGAGTCGCTCGAAGCGCTCTGGCGCGAGCCCGGTGCCGCCAGCGGAAAACGCGCCCCCTGAGCCCGGCACCTGTCCGGCCAACCCTTCCTTTCCCCCGCCAATCCCTTTTCCCATGCTATCATTACCCCGTTTCCTCAGCCTATCTCTCCTCGCCTCGGCCTGTTTGCTCCCTGCCGCATCCGGCGCACCTGATTCGCCTGCGGCTCCGCAAGTGGGCACGATCACGAACGCCGATTTCGAGACCGGCAACATAGTCGGCTGGCGCGACTGGCGGACCAAGTTCGCCAAGACCACCGAAGATGCCCAGGCCGGTAAACACGCCCTCGTCCTCGGCCCCGGCCGCGCGCGGGCCTGCCAGGAGGTCAAGATCCGCCCGAACAGCCGCTACCGCCTCTCGGCTTGGGTGAAGACCGACTCGGGGTCGGCGCAGGTTGAATTGGTCGCCAGCGATTTCGGCGGACCGAAGGTCTCCGTCGTGAGCGCGCTGACCGAATACACCAAGGTCTCGCTGGAGTTCACTTCGGCCTACGTCGCCGACACCTTGTTGATCACGATTTGGCATCCCTTCGGCACGGGCATGGGCTACGCCGATTCGCTCGAGCTGGAGTATCTGGGCGAGGCCCTGCCGCCGGTCGTGCAGGAGTTCATCACGCCCGTCGTGCCCGAGCAAAAGTCCGAGGGCGGCGTGGCCCAGCTCCCGCCGGAGGACATGAAGTGGTTCCTCGATGCGAAGTTCGGCATGTTCGTCCATTGGGGCGTCTACTCCTCGGTGGACAAAGGCAACGAGTGGGTGATGCACAACCGGCGCCACACCCCGGAGGGCTACCGCAAGCTCGCCGAGGATCCGAACACCGGCTTCACCGCCGCCAAGTTCAACCCCGCCGAATGGGCGGAGCTCGCAAAGAGCGCGGGCATGAAATACACCGTGCTGACCGCGCGCCACCACGACGGCTACGCCCTGTTCGACAGCAAACACCCGAATAGCTGGAACAGCGTCCAGCACCTCGGCCGCGATCTCATCAAGGAATACACCGACGCCGTCCGTGCGTCCGGCCTTCGCGTCGGGCTCTACTATTCGCCGATGAGCTGGCGTTACCAAGGCTACTACAACGTCGAGGGCAACAAGATGAACCCCAACGTCTGGGGCTACACCGCCCAGGATTGGCACAAGGAAAACGCCCGCGTGATGAAGGAGGAGGTCTACGAGCAGGTCACCGGCCTCCTATCGCGGTATGGAAAGATTGAATACATGTTCTGGGACGGCGCGTGGCTGGGCCAGACCATCAACCACGAGCTCGAGGATCGCTTCTGGGACACCGGCCGCTACCAGGACCGCAACGGCGATTGGCTGATCGACGAGCGATACGTGGAGCGCGATCCCGTCACCAATCAGGCGCTCGGCATCATGGGCCTGGTCCGCAAGCACCAGCCGACCATGATCGTGAACAAGCGTTTCTCGTGGGTCGGCGATGTCGACGTGGACGAGGGTAGCGCGGCCTCCACCGGCGACATCCGGGTCCAGGCGAAGGAAAAATGTCTCTCCGTGCAAAAGGGCGGCTGGGGCCATGTCCCGGGCGCCAAGGTGTTCAGCTTCGAGGAGGTCGCCGTGTTCCTCTCCGACGCCGTGGTCAGAAACATCAACCTTCTGCTCAACGTGGCGCCGGATCGCGAGGGCGTCATCCCGCAAAACCAACAGGAGGTCCTCCGCCAAACCGGCCAGTGGCTGGAAAAAGTCGGCCCCGCGATCTACAATACCCGCGGCGGCCCTTGGCAGCCGCTCCACGGCGAGTATGGGTTCACCTACGCGGGCAACAAAATCTACTGCCACGTCTACGAGAGCTATCGCGACAAGGCCAAGGGCACCTTCACGACCCACTCCATCGGCGCGAAGAGCGTGAGCAAGGTCACCGACCTCTATTCCGGGAAGGAACTCCCGTGGAAGAAGAACGCCGACAACACCATCACGGTGGAGCAGGTCGACTACGCGCAGACCCCTTACGTCACCATCCTGCAGATCACCCTCACCGAGGACGTTTATGCCAAGTAAACTTTCTCGCTACCTGCTCATCGCCTGCCTGCCCGCGCTGCTCCACGCCGGCGCGCCGGTGACCAGGGTCGAGGACCTGCTCAAGCCGCACGTCGTCTTCGCCGACTTCAAGGTCGAGGCCCCCGCGTCCCTGGAGCATTCCGTATCCAGCGACGGAAAGCTTCATATCTCGGGCAAGATGGAGGACAAGACCGCCACCATCGTCCTGCGGCCCCAGGAGGGCACGTGGGACATCTCGTCCTACGCCTTCTTCCGCGTCGATCTGACCAACCGCAGCGACGGCCTGATCTGGATTCGCGGAGCCATCAACGCCAAGGGCGGCAGCGGCTCCATGGCCTTCATCCTGCCGGGAGAGCGCGCGACGGTGGGCTTCCCTTACCAGCGCATGCCCGAGGCCGATGACTCGCCGCAGCATTTCAAGCTGCAGGACATCCGGCCCAATGGCTTCCGCTATTTCCACTGGAAGCCGTTTCATCCGGAGCAGATGAGCGCCTGCCGGCTCACCATCTATTCGACGACCGACACGCTCAAGCTGGAGGACGTGCAACTAAGCGTCGGCCAACCCTACGGCGTGGCCGCAAACGCGAATCTGCACGAGCTGCCCTACCTCGATAAATTCGGCCAGGTGCGTCAGCTCGACTGGCACAACAAGCTGCACTCGGACGAGGAACTCGCGGCCCGCGCCGCCCAAGAGACGCTCGACACCCAGACTGACAAAGGCCCCGCCAGCTTCAATCGCTTCGGCGGCTGGAACGCGGGCCCGCAGTTGGAGGCGACGGGCTTTTTCCGCGTCGAAAAATATAAGGGCCGCTGGTGGTTCGTGGACCCCGAGGGCCGGCTGTTTTTCTCGCACGGCGCCAACTCGATCGGCTTCGAGCAATCGACGCCCATCCTTCACAACGGGAAAAGCCGCGCGGATCTCTTCGCCTGGACGCCATCCGAGACCGATATCCCCGACGCGATCAGCCAGCACAGCTATCATTTCATGCGGGCAAATCTCTACCGGAAGTTCGGCCCCGACTGGAAGGCCAAGGCTCACGAGCGCGTCCACAGCCGCCTGCGCCGCGTCGGCATGAACACGATCGGCGCCTGGTCGGACAAGGAGCTCTACGACAATCCAAAAACTCCCTACACCCACATCATCCACGTATGGTCGGGCGCGAAGCCCCTCGGGAAAAAGGTGGCCGACCCCTTCGCCCCTGATTTTGCGCAGCGCGTCGAGGACGGCCTCCAGAAACTATTCCCCCGCGGCGAAGACCCCTGGTGCGTCGGCGTCTTCATCGACAACGAGATCGGCTGGCATGAAAAGTTCGCCGAGAACACCCTGCTCGGCGACGCCGACATGCCCGCGCGCCAAGCCGCGATCGCCTGGCTGCGGGAAAAACATTCCACGATCGAAAAACTCAACGCCGCCTGGGGCACCCAGTATGAATCGTGGGATGCGTTCACTGTGCTCCCGGAAAAATCCGCCGCGTTCGACGCCGACCTCAAGGGCATCAAGCGCCTCATCGCGAATCGCTACTATCAGGTCTGCCGCGACACCATGCGCAAGGTCCTGCCGCGTCACCTCTACCTCGGCTCGCGCATCCACAGCGCCAGCGATGAGATTCTTGAGGAGGCGGCCCGCTTCGTGGATGTGTTCAGCGTCAATCGCTACATGCCCCTGGCCGTGACGAAGCTCCCCGAGGGTTTCGACAAGCCCTGCCTGATCGCGGAGTTTCACTTCGGCGCGCCCGATCGCGGCGTGCCCGGCACCGGCCTCTCCTACGTGGGCGACCAGATGGCGCGCAGCCGCGCCTACGCCTCCTACGTGCTCGATGCCGTGTTGCAGCCCAACATCGTCGGCACCCACTGGTTCGCCTACACCGACCAGTCCGCCGCCGGGCGCTGGTCCGCCGGCCGCAATGGCGAGAACTACCAGGTGGGTTTTGTCGACGTGACCGACACGCTTTACCCGGAGATCAGCGCGACCAGCCGCAGCGTGGCGGAGGTCATGTATTCCCTGGCCGAGCAAGAGTCGGCCGACCACCTGCAAGTCCTCGAGGCGACTCTGCGCGCCCGGAAGTGATCCGCGCGCTCGAAACCTGTTTTTAAACACCCAGTCCCCATATCCCGTATGAAATCCCTCACCTGGCGGGCGCTCTGCCCGCGTATTCTCGCCCTTCCTCTGTTCTTCTTTGGCGCCACCGCGCTGCCGTCCCACGCGGCGTCAGCCGAGAAGTCGCCCGTCACGCACACCACGATTCGCCCCGGCCAACCTTGGCTCGATACTAACGGCGTGCACATCAATGCCCACGGCTTCTCGGTGATCGAGGTCGATGGCCGTTACTACTGGTATGGCTCGGAGAAGATTCCGGGCAAAACCGAGGACGAAAAAAACGAGGCCGGCGTGCGCCTCTACGTCAGCGACGACCTGCTGAATTGGGAGGACAAGGGCCGCGTGCTCGATGTCTTCGCGCCCGGCGCGCACCCCGAGTTGGCCGAGGCCTTCATCCTCGACCGCCCCAAGGTTCTCTTCAACCCGACGACCCAAAAGTTCATCCTCTACTTCAAACTCTACCCGCCCAAAGCCAAAGGCGGTAAGAGCGGCAAAGACTACGCGTGGGTCGGCGTCGCCACCTCCTCGACCCCCACCGGCCCCTTCGATTACCAGGGCTACTTCCTCGGCAACCACAGCGAGTTTGGCACCGGAGACTTCGCGATCTTCGCCGACACCGACGGCGCGATCTACCACATCGCCGTGCGCAAGCCCGACAAGGCCCTCGTCTACGGCCGCCTGTCCGCGGACGGCCTGAAACCAGAAAGTGAATACAAAGTTCTTGAGGGCGTGACCCTGAAAACCGAGGCCCCGGCTTTCTTCCGCCGCGGCGAAAAAGTTTACCTCCTCGGCTCCGGCACCTCCGGCTGGAACCCCAACCCCGCGCGCATGTTTGTCGCGGATCGTTTCACCGGTCCCTACACCGCGCTGCCCAATCCCTGCATTGGCGTAAACCCGATCAACAAGCTCGGGCCCGACAAAACCTTCGGCGGCCAGAGCACCTTTGTTTATCCCGTGCCCGGACGAAAAGACGCCTGGATCGCGATGTTCGACATCAACCAGCCGGAGGACCCGATCAACGCGGGCTACATCTGGTTGCCCATCGAGTTCGAGGGCGAGACCCCGGTCATCCGCTGGCGCGACGAGTGGGACCTCTCCGTTTTTTCGAAAGAATAAACCAAGAGCCGCGCCGGCCGAGTCCGCGCCGTTCACTTCATGCGTTTCTCTTCCTCATCGGCCACCCTGGCCGCCTCCCTGTTCGTGGCGTTGTTCGGTGCCCCGTTCGCGGTGGCGGCCGGGGCCGCGCCCGAGCCCGCACCCGCGCCTGCGCCCATGAGACCGAACATCCTCTTCATCCTGTGCGACGATCTCGGGATAAACGATCTCCACTGCTACGGGCGCGCCGACCACCACACCCCGAACCTTGATCGGCTCGCGCAGCAGGGCATGCGCTTCACCGACGCCTACGCCGCGCAGGCCGTGTGTTCTCCCTCCCGCGCGGCTCTGCTTACCGGCCTTAATCCCGCGCGCCTGCACATCACCGACTGGATCCCCGGCCGGCCCAACGCCGTGTCGCAACGCGTGCTGCAGGCCGAGATGGCGCTCCAGGTTCCGCTCTCGGTTCGGATGATGCCTAGCTACTTCCGCGAGGCCGGTTACGCCACGGGACTCTTTGGCAAATGGCACGTGGGCCGGTCGCCCGGTCCCGCCGAGCACGGCTTCGAGGTCGTTTACCATCCGGGCGACAGCAAAAACACCACCCCGTCGGAGACCGAGGGCGGCAAGGCGGAATACGAACTCACCCGCGAGGTCATCCGCTTTATGCAGGCCGATCCGAGCCGGCCTTTTCTCGCCTACCTCTCGCACTACACCCCGCACACCAAGTTCACCGCCAAGCCCGCCCTCATCGAGAAAAACGCTCGCGCCTTCGAGCCCGCCTACGCCGCCCTGATCGAGACGCTCGACGACAGCGTGGGCCTGCTCCTCGCCGAGCTCGACCGCCTCGGATTGGCGGACAACACCCTCGTCGTCTTCACCTCCGACAACGGCGGCCTGCACGTGCCCGAAGGCGGACACGTGCGCATCACGCACAACACGCCTTTCCGCGCCGGTAAGGGCTTCACCTACGAAGGCGGCTCGCGCGTGCCGCTCATCGTGCGCTGGCCGGGCCAGGTGCCGGCCGGCCGCGTCGTGGACAGCCCGGTCAACAACGTGGACTGGCTCCCGACCTTGCTCGCGCTGGCGTCGGAAAAAATCCCCGACGGGCTCGACGGCATCGATTTCTCCGCCGGCCTGCGCGGCGGCGATTTTCCACGGCGTCCGCTCTTTTGGCACTACCCGCACTACACCAATCAGGGCGGCCGCCCCTCGGGCGCGATGCGCGAGGACTACTGGCTCCTGATCGAGTTTTACGACGAGGACAAAACCGAGCTCTACGACCTCGCGTCGGATATCGGCCAGAAGCACGACCTCGCCGCCCGCGAGCCCGCGCGCGTCGCCGCCATGAAAGCCGCGCTCGCCGCCTGGCGCCTCGCCAACCAGGCGCAGGTCAACGCGCCCAACCCCGCCTTCCAAGAGGACGCGTTTCGCAAGGTCTACGTCGACGTCGATGCCTCGACCTTCGATCCCGCGGCCGCGACCGAGGAAGACTGGGCCCGCATGCGCCAATGGCGCACCCAGATGAATAACCGCGCGCCGTGGAAACCCCGCGAAGCCACCGCCGAGTCGCCTAGTCCCACCTTATGAAATTTAACCAAACGATCCTGGGCCTGCTCGCCGCCCTGGCCTCCCTCACTCCCGCCACGGTCAACGCCAACGACGAAGCCACCCAGAAGCGCAACGCCGCCGAGCAGGCCGCCGCGCTCAATCAAGACCCGGGCGGCGCGGACCGGAAGGGCCTGCTCGATGCCCGCGCCCGGCGCCCCATCACCGCCGGTTTGCCCGGACAGCGAAACGATCATCCGGATGCCGCCTGGTTCGGCGATGCCTCGCTGGGTTTGTTTTTGCATTGGGGCATCTCCTCCGTGCACGGCGACATCGATTTGTCCTGGCCCATGATTCTTAACCTCGGATCCGGCACCAAACTGAAGCCCTCCGAATACTGGAAACTCGCCGATCGCTTCAAAGCCGAGAACTACGATCCCGGCATCTGGTTAAAAACCGCCAGGGAGGCGGGCTTCGAATACGCGGTGCTCACCACCAAGCACCACGATGGCTACACGCTCTGGCCCACCGAGGCCTCGGAGATCGGCGTCCGCACCTCGCTCCCCGGACGCGATCTCGTGAAAGACTTTGTCGAGGCCTGCCGCGCCCACGGCATCAAGGTGGGTTTCTATTTCTCGGGTCCGGATTGGTATAAATCCCGGGAATACCGCTCCTTCAATTATCGCAGCGAGGGCGGCGGCACGTCCTCCCTGCCGCCCATCCCGGGGCGTCCTGATTTCGATATGAATTGGGAGCCGAGGAAACTGGAGAAAATGCCGGCCGAGCTGCGGAAGCGCATCAGCGCCGAAAACCGCCAGCAGCTGGTCGAGCTCCTCACCCGCTACGGAAAAATCGACCTCCTCTGGTTCGACGGCGGCACGGGCTCCGACATCACGATCGAGGAGATTCGCGCGCTGCAGCCGGGCATCGTGATCAACAACCGCAGCGCCGCCCCGATCGCGAAGGGCAAGCCCGTCTACGCCGGCGATTACTTCACGGTGGAGCACGGCGAGCAGCCCACCCGCCCGCCTGGCTGGTGGGAGCAGTTGCGCATCTGGAACTCGAATTGGGGCTACATGAAGCGGGACGAGATTCGCTACGCTCCCACCGCGACCATCCTTCGCCTCGTCGCCCGCACCAAGGCCTGGGGCGGCGCGGTCATGGCGAACTGCGCACCGCGCCCCGATGGCACCATGCCGCCGCCCTTCTTCAAGGGCATGGCCGAGGTCCGCGACTGGATGAAGATCAACGGCGTGTCCGTGATCGGCGCAGGTCCCGTGCCCGAGAGCGCGGTGGCCAACGTGCCGGTGACGACGCGCGGCGACGTTTGGTATATCCACGCGGTCAACGGCAGCAAAGGCACCTTGTCCGTTACGCCCGGCGCCTCGGCCACGTCGGTGGCTTCCGTGTCGGTGTTGGGTAAACCCGGCTCGCCCGCCTACACATGGGAAAACGGCACCTTCACCATGGCCTATCCGGAGCCCGACCGGACCACGCCCCACGACGTGATTGCCGTCACCTTCCGCACCCGGCCGGATGCCGCGAAGGCCAAGACAAACTGAGTCTCTTCACCCCATCTGCGTGAGGAGCAGCAAGCCTTCGAAAAGAGGCCGCGAAAAACACCACGGGGAAAACTGCATAGCCATATAACAACATGAAGGCGTCATCTCGCTTCCTCAGCCGTTCGTTCTTCTTTCGCGTCCTTGTGGGCGTGGCTCTCACGCTCGCGACCGCCCTTCATGCCGCTCCTCCGGCGCCAGCTCGCGCGTGGGTCGCCGCAGTGCCGCTCACCCCGAGTTCGCCCTTTGTCTTGGCCG
>JALOTV010000215.1 GCA_025457685.1 Opitutaceae bacterium | reverse complement strand
CGATACGCACCCGCAAGATCGGTGCGAGCCTCCTCGCCCGCGCCGCTGACGGACACGCCGCTGAGCGCGAATCCGCTCTCCGCATCATACACGCGCCCGATAAGCAGGGCGCGCGCCGCGGCGGCCTCCTGGGCGTGACTGGGCGTCGGCAAGATACATGCAGCCGTGGAGAAAACGCAGAGCAGAGTAAGTCGTGACATGGGCGTTAAAAATCGCCCACGCAGCGAAACACCCGACTACCCGGCAAAAGCAAAGAGGCGGGGCCGGAGAAGTATCACCCCCGCGTCACAATCGTCACCCCTGCGTCACCGATATGGAGCCTGAATGCGAAAGTGATGCGCACGGGAGCGGGGTTAAAAACAAAACGGCCGCCGGGCGAAGCCGGCGGCCGGAGAAGGTCAAAAAACGCGGCGAGCCGCGACAGTCGGCTCAGAGTCCCAGCGCCTTCTGGCGGTAGTGTTCGTCGGGCCGGCCGGCGATGCGCTCGACCTGCGCGGGCGTGAGAAACACAGGCTCCGCGCCGCCCGAGGCGGCGGAGGCGCCGCCAAAAATCTCGGCGGCCTTCACCGCCATCAGCGTGGCGGCGAGGACGGCCTCGGGCGCGGCGCCGAGGGCGATGAGACCGTGGTTTTCGAGCAGGATGACACGCGGCGGGCGCGAGAGGCGTTTGATGTAGTCCTCGGTCGCGGCCTTGATCGCCTGCGAGAGCTTCAGGCCGGGATCGGTGTAGGGCACGAACACGCTCTCCACCCCGCAGCAGACGATCTCGTCGGGGAAGAGGCGGCGCTGCGCAAAGGTGCGCGCGTGCTTCGAGCACAGGAGCGAGTTGACCGCGATGGGATGGGTGTGGCCGACGTAGTTCACGCCGGGAAGCGTGAGCAGGTAGGCGTGGAAGATGGCCTCGACGGAGGGCTTCTTCATCTCGGTCGAAACGCGCGCGGCAAAGAGCGCCTCGTCCACCGCCGCGTCGGTCATGCTCTCGGCGGAGAGCAGCGGGATGAGTTTATCAAAGCGGCACGTCGCGGTGCCGGGCGCGGAGAGCGTGGCGAGGTTGGAGCCGGAGGCCTTCACGGTGAAGGTCTCGGCGTCGTGGCGCATCGAGGTGTTGCCCTCGCCGAGAATGGCGAGGCGCCGCTCTTCGCGGCCGAGCTGATGGGAAAGGGAGAGGAGGGCGTCGAGGGACATGGCGTGAATGTCGAAGATGAGTTTTTAACCACAAAAAACACGAAACACACGAAAGCTCATAAAACCGGAGCGAGAGGTTTCCAGCTCTGCTCCGGTTTTGTGTCTTTCGTGTGTTTCGTGGGCGGTTTTCCGATGTGTTTTTAGAACGCCTTGCCGTCGGCCTTGGTGCCGCAGAGGGACACCTCGATGCCGAGTTCGGCGGCGAGGGCGGCCTTGGTGTAGAGGGCAAGGTCGGCCTCCTTGGCGCTGTTGGCGTAGGCGACCTGGATGTGGTTGCTCTTGTGGCGGGCCATCATCTGGTCGCGAGTCACGCCGTAGGTGACGGCGTGCATGATCGGCCACTGATAGGTGGTCTCCTTCCAGCGGCGCTCGGTCTCCTCCTGCGGGAGGCTGATGACCTTGGCGCGGCCGAGGTCCATCTTGAGCTTGCCGTTCTCGACGAACACGCGGCTCCAGATGATCTCGCCGGTCTTGGCGATGCCACGGAGGGTGCCGCCGCCGAGCTTGAAATACATCGCGGGCTGGCGGTGCGAATCGCTGCCGGCCCAGCCGTTGATGTGGTGATCGGCGGGCGCGCTGCCGGAGATGAGGAACACCCAGACGTAGTCGGACGTGGTGCCGGACTTGTCCCAATCACCCCAGCGGAGGTCGTGAAGGGTGTTGGCGCGGGGCTGCTGGAGCGCCTTGTGGACGCGGTCGGTGAAGAGGCCGTCGAGGCCGGCGCACTCGTCGACTTCGTTGAAGTGCGGGATGGGCTCGCCGCCGCGAATGACGGAGCCGTCGGCGCGCTTCACCGGGGGACGCTCGGTGGAGTTGAGCGTGCCTTCGACGAGGTCGGAGGCGGGCAGGAGGTCCTTGAGACCCTGCTGATACTGGATGCCAATGGTCTCGCAGCCAAACTCATCGGCGATGCGCACGGCGGCGATGTAGGTTTTGCACTGGAGGAGCACCTGGCGCTCGGTGAGCTCGGTGGCCTCGTCTTTGCCGAAGTGGAACTTGAGGCCCTTCTTCTTATACCAGGCGAACACCTCCTGGGCCTCGGCGTCGGAGACCTGGGTGGCGGCGTAATAGAGGGCGGACTGGGAGAGGCGCTCCTTGTAGACGCCGGTGGGGAAGAGGAGCTCGTCGGGGATGATGGCATTATACATGCCCATGCAGCCTTCGTCGAAGACGCCCATGATGGACTTCTTCACGCGCAGCTCTTCGGCGAGCTTCTTGGCGACGGCCTTGGCCTTCGGCGGGAGGGTGGCCTTGGCGAGGGGTTTGACGTGGGCGGTCTTGTGTTTGACCACGCCGCCCTTGAGCCAGGTCTCGAGGCCGCCGAGGAAGAGCTCGTCGTCAAAGTTCTCGCTCCAAAGGGTGGAGTATTTGACGCCGGCCTTGGTGAGGGAGCCGTTGAGGTTTAGCATGCCGACGAGGCCGGGCCAGGTGCCGGACCAGTTGGCGACATTGAGGATCGGGCCCTTGTGGGAGATGAGGCCGTGAAGGAGATGATGCGAATACTGCCAGACGCACTCGGCGACGATGAGGGGCGCGGTGGGGTCGATGGTGGCGAATACCTCCATGCCCTCCTTCTGGGAGCCGATGAAGCCGTGCTTCACGTCCTTCTTGTAGGGGTGGGCGCGGACGAGCTTGTAGCCGAAGGAGGCGACGACCTCGGCGAGCTGCTTCTCCATCGCGGCCTGGGCGGGCCAGCACTTTTCGTTCGCCGATTGGCGAAGGTCGCCGTTGGCGACGAGATAGACGGACTTTTTCGGGAGTTTTTTGACGGCGGACATGTGGGTTCGGCGAGGTGGATTGGGTAAACGACTGACGGGAATCCTTTGTCGATTATCGACCCAATAACTTTAGCAGGTTTGCCAATGGCGTGAATGGAGGATAACAACCGATGCATGGATAAAATCGGCCTACCTGCGCCCACCCCGGATGCCTCGCTCCTCGCTTCGCAGGTCGCGGATAGCCGCACGTTTTTCCTGCAACTCGCCGGCCCGTGGCACGAGCGCGTCTCCGTGGCACTGGGCGGCTGGGAACTGTGCCGAGCCGACTATGCGGTGGCGCGCGACCGCTACCCTTATCTCGTGCTAGAGCTCGTGGTCGGCGGGCGCGGGCGCGTATCGCTGGACGGGGGCGAACACCGGCTGGAGCCGGGGGTGTGCTTCGCCAGCGGACCACGCACGGTGTGTCGCATCGACACGGACGCGGACGCGCCGCTGGAGAAGTTTTTCTTCGCGCTGGCCGGTCCCGGAGCCGCCCGCGCGCTGACCCAGGCCGGGCTCCTGCACGGCCGCGCGCGCCGCATGGCCGCGCTGGGCGAACTACGCGAACTCGCCGAGGACATCACCCGCGAAGGTCGCAGGCACGGCGCGGCGGCGTCCGCCATCTGCGCGCGGCTGGCGGAGGTGTTGCTCCTCAAAATCGGCGAGGAACCCGCACGCGTCGCCAGCCTGGGCGGGGGCGCGGTGCACGACGCGGCACGGGACAATTTCGAGCGTTGCCGCGCGCTGATCGACACCCATGCGGCGGAATGGCGCGGGCTGGAGGAGATCGCAGACGCCGCGCGCCTGGAGCCTTCAAGCGTGTGCCGCTTGTTCAGGCGTTTCCTCGGAGTGAGCCCGCATCAGTATCTGCGCCGCCGCAAGATGGCCCTCGCCGCCGCCTACCTGCTGGAGCGCGGCGGGCGCGTGCAGGACGCCGCCGCGAGCGTGGGCATGGAGGATCCCTTTCACTTTTCCCGCTGCTTCAAGGCCGTGCACGGCGTGCCGCCGAGCGCGCTGCTGAGCGCCCGACGCTAACTAGCCGCAGGGCGCGTGGAAGGTCGGCCGAAGGCAGCCCGGCGACTCACCACCAACGCATCTGGGCGGCGTGGTGCAGGGCCTTGTCGAGCTCGGGAAGATAGGGGTGCCACATGCGTTCCCATTCGAGGCTGATCACCCCGTTGTATTTATCGGTCTTAAGCGCGGTTCGCAGTTCGGCCATGGGATACTCGCCGTCGCCAGGCAGCACGTAGGTGTAGGGATGGCTGCCGGTGGGACTCGGCGTGCTCACGCTGTCCTTCACATGCAGGTGAACGACGTGGTTGCGAATGGTCTTCCAAGTTTCGGTAGGCGATTCGCCACCCTTTTTCCACGTGTGATGCACGTCCCACAGGATGCTGATCTGAGGGCAATGAGAGATCAGCTCGTGCAGGGCGCGCGAGGTCACGAATCCGTCGTGCGTCTCGACCATCAGCTCCACCGCCCAGTTGTTTTTAATCCGCTGCTCGCGCCACCACTTCAGGGTCGCCGCCGCTTCCGCGACTTCGGCGTGGCTGCCGTGCTTGCCTCCGTCAAAAACCCGCAACCACGGCACGTCGGCCTCGTCCGCCCATTTCACGAAGTGCTCCAGCTGCGCGCGGTCGATATCATCGTGCCCGATCAATTTGAACGAGGTGCCGAGCGCGCACACCTTGACGTGGCGCTGTTTCAGGTGCGCCGCGAGGCCGGCGGGCGACCCGTAGTGCTCCTGAAACCAGGCGGGGAGATCCGTCGTGCCGTTCAAGGTGCGCAGCTCAAGGGTGAAGTAGCCATGCCGCGCCGCGAGGGCGATGGAGGCGTCGAGATCGAGCTCGGGACAGCCCAGGGTGGAGAACGTGTGAAGCATCATGGGGTGGCGGGGTTGGAGTGTCACGAGCATGACCGCCCGGCGGCCGCCACACAAGCCCGCGCGCCGTCATCCGGGGTAATCTTGCGATATCGATAAAGCACTTGCCCAGAGAGGCTTTATCGAGCGCAAATCACGCCTCCGTTCTTCGTCCGCAACCCCGCCAAAACCATGCCACGCCCCGTCACCCTGTTCACCGGCCAGTGGGCCGATCTCCCCCTCGAAAAACTGGCCCCGCTCGCGAAAAAAATGGGCTACGACGGTCTCGAACTCGCCTGCTGGGGCGACCACTTCGACGTCGATGCCGCGGTCAACAGCAAGAAATACGTCCACCAGAAGTGGGAGTTGCTTAAAGACCATGGTCTCTCCTGCCACGCCATCTCCAGCCACTTGGTGGGCCAGGCGGTCTGCGATCTGATCGACGAACGCCACAAGGCCATTCTCCCGCCGGACGTCTGGGGCGATGGCGATCCCGAGGGCGTGCGCAAACGCGCCGCGCGCAAGCTGGCCCTCGCCGCCAAGGCCGCCCGCACGTTCTTCGACGCCCGCCCCGGCGCCGCCGCCCGCAAGGACGCGTTTCCCGCCGTGCCTCGAGGCCTTCGACAAGGCCGACGTCAACTTCGCCCTCGAGGTCCACCCCACCGAGATCGCCTTCGACATCGCCTCGGCCCAGCGCGCCCTCGCCGCGGTGAAGCACCACAAGCGCTTCGGCTTCAACTACGACCCCTCCCACCTCGGCTACCAGGGCGTGGACTACGTGAAGTTCATTCGCGCCTTCTCCGACCGCATCTACCACGCCCACATGAAGGACGTCTGGTGGGGCCACGGCGACGGCACCGTCGGCGTCTTCGGCGGCCACACCAACTTCGGCGACAGCCGCCGCCACTGGGATTTCCGCTCCCTCGGCCACGGCGACATCAAGTTCGAAGACGTCATCGTCGCGCTAAACGACATCGGCTACCGCGGCCCGCTCTCCGTCGAGTGGGAGGATATCCGCATGGACCGCGTCCACGGCGCCACCGAGGCCGCCGCCTTCGTGCGCAAGCTCGACTTCCCCCCCAGCGCCGTAGCGTTCGACGCCGCCTTCGATAAAAAGAACCAGTAACCAAACCTTCTGCCCACGAAACACACGAAATGACACGAAAAGCAGGCCAGTCCTCTTTGGTCCGACTTTCGTGTCTTTTCGTGTGTTTCGTGGGCTAAAAATTTCTTCCCTCCCATGAATCGCAAACTTCGCTACGGCATGATCGGCGGCGGCCGCGGCGCCTTCATCGGCGCCGTCCACCGCATCGCCGCTCAGATGGACGGCCAGGCCGAGCTCGTCGCCGGCGCCTTCTCCTCCGATCCCGCCCGCTCCAAGGCCTCTGGCGAGGACCTCTATCTCGACCCGTCCCGCGTCTACGGCTCCTACCAGGAGATGGCCGAGGCCGAGGCGAAAAAGCCCGCCGGCCAGCGCCTCGATTTCGTCGTCATCGTCACGCCCAACCACCAGCACTTTCCGCCCGCAAAGCTCTTCCTCGAAAAAGGCTTCAACGTGGTTTGCGACAAACCCGTCACCTTCGATCTGAAGGAGGCCGTCACGCTCAAGAAAATCGTCACCAAAACCCGCAAGGTTTTCGCCCTCACCCACAACTACACCGGCAACGCCATGGTGAAGCAGGCGCGCGACCTCGTGCGCTCTGGCAAGCTCGGCGCCATCCGCAAGGTCGTGGTCGAGTATCCGCAAGGCTGGCTCTCCACCGCCATCGAGGCCTCCGGCCAGAAGCAGGCCGCCTGGCGCACTGACCCCAAGCGCTCCGGCGCCGCCGGCTGCATGGGCGACATCGGCACCCACGCCGAAAACCTCGCCCGCTACATCACCGGCCTCCACATCGACGAGCTCTGCGCCGATCTCACTACCTTCGTCAAAGGCCGCCAGCTCGACGACGACGGCAACGTCCTCCTCCGCTTCAAGGGCGGCGCGAAGGGCGTGCTCCATAGCTCCCAGATCAGCGTCGGCGTGGAAAACGGCCTCAACATCCGCGTCTACGGCGAAAAGGCCGGCCTCGCCTGGCAGCAGGAACACCCGAATCAGCTCGTCGTCACCCATCCCGACCGCCCGACCGAGATCTGGGGCCGTGGCAACGGCTACCTCACCAGCGAAGCCGCCAAGTCCGCGACCCGCATCCCCGCCGGCCACCCCGAGGGCTACCTCGAGGCCTTCGGAAACCTCTACCGCGAGGCCTTCCGCGCCATCCGCGCCGAAGTATCCGGAAAAAAACTACCGGCCGACCTCGATTTTCCCACCATCGACGACGGCATCGAGGGTATGGCCTTTATCGAGAGCGTGGTGAAGAGCTCCAAGCTCGGCGCCAAGTGGGTGAAGTTTCCAAAGCTCTGATTTCATCCGCCTAGCCGCGGCCCCGCAGGCCGCGCAAAACCCATCAGCCAAAGGGCCCGGCCTTGCCGCCGGGCCCTTTGTTTTGCCATGGTCCCGCCGTGCCGTCCCCCGCCCGTATCCTCCTCGTTTGCATCGGCCTTACCGCCGCCGTGCTTACCGGATTCACCGCCTCCGCCGCGCCGCCCTCCGAGGCCATCATTTATTTGGAAAACCTCCCGGCCTCCCACCCCTACCGAGAGATCCTTCTTCGCTACGCCGAGCTTCCCGATACCGAACGCGAACAGATCGGAGCCTGGTCCAGGGCACAAGACACCGCTCGGAACGACGACGCCGTTCCCACGCCCCGCCCCACCCTCACCGCCGAGCAAAGCAATCTCGTGCGCGAGGTCGCCGCCGCCCTTCTTACCGCACGCGACCAACCTGCGCTGACCGCCGACGACTGGCCCCGGCTACCCAATCCAGCCGAGCCCGACAATCCCGCCGCCACCATCCTGCCGGCCATCGGGCTCACCCGCGAACTCGCCTACATCGCCAGCACCCACGCCGACACCCTGCCACCCGACCAAGCCCTCCCGCTCTACGCCGCCACCGCCCACCTCGCACGCCAGCAACGCGCCGGCGCCACCCTCATCGAACAGCTCACGGGCGTCGCCGTCGAAGGCATAGCCCACGCCGCCGCCAGCCGCCGCCTTGGCGAGTTCTCCACCGACCAGCTCCGGGAGCTCTCCGCCGCCTGGTCAGAACTCCCACCGCCACCGACCCTCGCCCAAGCCTTCTCCGGCGAACGCGGGCAATTTTTCCTGCCCATTGTGGAAAATCTCATCCGCCCCGGACTCCACGCCCTGCTCGCGGCACCCGACGCCGGCCTCGATCCCGACGCCGGCTTCACCCGCGATCTGCGCCTCAGCGGACTCGTCGATCTCGGCGACGGTGAGCGCCGCATCTCGCTTGAAAACCAGTCCGACGGCACCTCCCTCAGCCTCCGCGAAGGCGGACCCGCCGTCACCGGCATACGTCTGGTCAACATCGATTTTGAACGCCGCGAAGCCCTCATACGTCGCGGCACCCAAGAGGCCGTCATCCACCTCCAATCCAAGCGGATCGTTGAACGCCACCCCGCCCAGGCCGCGGCGCGGCTGCGCAAACTCCTTGCCGATTTCGAGGGCTGGCAACCCGACACGGACAAGACCAAGCCCGGCACGCTTCTCGAGCGCCTTCTCGACCGCGCCCGCGCCCACCCCGGCGGTGCCGATGGCTACGCCGACCAGCTCATACGCGACTACGATCAAATCCTCGCGGAACAAATCGCCGCCGCCGCCGAACCCCGCGTCGGCGATATGTCCCGCATGTCGCACGCCGATCCCCTGCTCCGCCTCACCTTGCCGAGTTTCGGTCGCGTCGCGCGGACCCTCAACAATTCCGCCACCTCCGCCACCATGCTCCAGGCCGCCATCCACCAGCGCCTCGTCGACCTCGGCGGCGCCGCCGACCACCGCGGCCCGTCCGATCCGTGGGCGGGCGAGGAGGGCGTCGATTTTATCCACGAGCCCACCCCCGACGGCGGCTTCGTCTTGCGCTCCCGCTACGAGTTCCAGCCCGACGTGCCCCTTACCTACAAATTTGCCGCGCCCGACGCGGGATTCGTTCGCCAACCCTGACACCGCCAGAACGCCCAACCCACCTGCCCCACACCGCTTGTCTAACGAGTTAAGCAAGCAGACCGTGGCGACCGCCCGCGCCTCGCCTCAGGCAAGGTTACACCCCTTGCCATGATACCCTTTTCTCTCCCCCGCTTCGCGACGTTTGCCTGCGCGCTCGCGCTCGGCGTCTTCGCCCCGTTTTCGACTTCGGCCCGCGCCGCCGCCCAAGCCGACAGCCCCTCCGCCGTCGCCGCCTCGCTCGCCGCCAGCGCCGCCGCCCTGCCCGCCGGCACATCCCTCGTCCCCGCCGCCGCCTACGCACCCTCCGGCCCCGCAGAAAACTATACCGCTAAAAACACCGGACCGATCTGGGAGGTCGCCACCCTCCGCGCCACCAGCCCGGAGTGGGCCATTCAGCTCATCGGCAAGACCTCCGCTGCCGTCGCCAAGGGCGACACCGGCCTCCTGCGCTTTCGCGGTCGCGTCACCCGCACCTTGCATGAGACCGGCCTGGGCCAAGTCCGCGTGACCGTCCAGAGCATGGGCGGCAAGTTCCAGCGCAGCGCCGCCGCCCGCTTCGATCTCTCGCCGGAATGGACCGAATTCTACGTGCCGGTGCGTTTCGCCGCCGACCACGGCGCCGGCGCGGCCGGGGTGTTCTTCGGCTTCGGCTTCACGCCCCAGACCGTCGAGATCGCCGACGTATCGCTCACCCACTACGGCTCCGCCGTCGCCTTCGCCGACCTCCCGCGCACGCGCGTCACCTACGAGGGCTCCGCGCCCGATGCCGCTTGGCGCATCGCCGCCGAGGCCCGCATCGAGCAAATCCGCAAGGGCTCGCTCGCCATCCGCGTCACCGACGCTGCAGGTCGCCCCGTGCCCGACGCCGTGGTCAGCGTGGAGATGACGCGCCACCACTTCGAATTCGGCACCGCCGTGCCGTTCTCGCTGCTGATGGACGAAGGCCCGCAACGGGAAAACTACCGCCGCGCCCTCTTCTCCATTTTCAACGCCGTCGGACCAGAAAACGACCTCAAGTGGCCCGCCTGGGCCGAGGGTGGCGAGACCCGCCGCGCCCGCACCCTGGCCGCCCTGCGCTGGCTGAAGGAGCGCGAGATTCCCGTGCGCGGCCACGTCTTCATCTGGCCCGGCGCCCACCGCATGCCCAAGTCCGCCGCCTCGCTCATCGGCACGCCGCGCCAAGGCGAGATCCCGGGCATGATCCGCGATCACATCCGCGAGATCTCCGCCGCCACCGCCGGCTACGTGTCGGAGTGGGACGTGTTGAACGAGCCCTACTCCCACCACCAGCTCATGGACCTTTTCGGCCGCGAGATCATGGCCGACTGGTTCAAGACCGCCCGCGAGGCCCTCGGCCCCGACGTGCCGCTCTACTTCAACGACTGGGGCAACCACGACATGGTCGGCGATCCCGCCCAC
>JALOTV010000019.1 GCA_025457685.1 Opitutaceae bacterium | reverse complement strand
CGTCCTGCTCTACGCCGTGCTCATCATCGGGCTCAACTTGCTCGTCGATGTCGTGCAGGTGTGGCTCAACCCCCGCCTCAAATTCGAATGAGCGCCGCGTCCGCCTCCCCCGTGCTCCCCGCCGTCGCCGCTCCGGCCTCGCGTTCGCATTCGCCGTGGCATGACGCTTGGCTGCGCCTGCGCCGCAACCGGCTCGCCGTCGTGTCAGGCGTGTTCGTGCTCGCGCTCGCGTTGGCGTGCATCGCCATGCCGCCCTTCCTTGAGCACGGCTACGCGGACCAGAATCTCGCGCGCGGGGCCACCGCCCCGTCCGCCGAAAACTGGCTGGGCACCGACGAACTGGGCCGCGATCTGCTCGCCCGCCTGCTCTACGGCGGACGCATCTCCCTCATGGTCGGCTTTGTGGCCTCGCTGGTCGCCCTCTTCATCGGCGTGACCTACGGAGCGATCTCCGGCTACGCCGGCGGGCGCGTGGACGCGTTTCTCATGCGCGTGGTCGATATTCTCTACGCGCTGCCCTTCACCATCTTCGTCATCCTCATGATGGTGTTCCTCAAGGAGCCGATGGACGCCCTCGACGCCTGGCTGCGCGAGTTTGCCTTGCTGCGCGAATTTCAGGGCATCGGCAAAATCGTCGGCCTATTTGCCGCCATAGGCGCGGTCGAATGGCTGACCATGGCCCGCATCGTGCGCGGCCAGGTCCTGAGCGTCAAAAAAATGGAATACATCGAGGCCGCGCGCACCCTCGGCTACGGGCACCCGCGCATCATTTTCCGCCACATCGTGCCCAACATCCTCGGGCCCGTGATCGTCTTCACCACCCTCACCATCCCCGCCGTGATGATGCTCGAAAGCTTCCTCAGCTTTCTCGGCCTCGGGGTGGACGCCCCGCTCAGCAGCTGGGGCACGCTCATCAAGGACGGCGCCGACAAGATGGAGAATTACCCGTGGTTGCTGGTCTTCCCCGGCACCGTTTTCGCCCTCACCCTGCTTGCGCTCAATCTCCTCGGCGACGGCCTGCGCGACGCCCTCGACGTTCGCGCCGCCAAGGACTGAGCGGCCCTCGCGGCCGAACCTACAGCTCGGTGTATTTCGCGCTGCGGCCCTTGGCCTTTGCCACCGGATACTTGGCCGCGTTTTGCGCCATCTTGCGCTCGATGGCAGCCGCCACGTCGATGCCGGTCATGTTGGCAAACTCCAGCGCGTAGATCACCACGTCGCTGAGCTCTTCCTCGATCTTCGCGCGCCGCGCCGCGTCCTCCAGCACCTTGGTCCGCGAGGCCTCGGGCGTATCCCAGAGGAAATGCTCCATCAGCTCACCCGCCTCGGCCGCCAGCGCCATGCTCAGATTTTTCGGCGCGTGAAACTGCTCCCAGTCTCGCTCGCGCGCAAAGGCGAGCACCCGCGCCTTGATTTCTCCGAGCGTCGCCGTCGCGTCCGTCAGCCCTTGGTTTTGCATGCATCCAGCAAACGCACCCGGGCCCCCGCGTCCAGCTCCACCCCTGCCGCCCGCGCCGCCAGCAAGGCCGCACCCGCCACCGGCTCGCCCAGCGGCTCCATCGGCGCAAAGCCCGCCGCCGCCGCACGCGCGCGGATCACCTCGCCCATGCCCAGCCCACCGGTGACCGCGAGGGGGAAGCCCGCGTGCTCCGCCGTGCCACGCGGCGCCAGCCGTCCGCGCACCGCCTCGGCCAGCCGCAACAGCTCCTCGCCCGCCTCGCGCACGCAGGCCGCCGCCACGGCATCGGTCGCCGCCGCTTCGCGCACTTCCCGCGCAAAGCCCGCCAAGCCCGCCCGGTCGATGCGCCCCGCGTGCAGCTCGCGCAAAATCTCCCGCACGCCGGCCTGCCCGAAGTAGGCGGCCGCGCGCGCGCCAAGTCCGCGAAGTAGGCGGCCGCGCGCGCGCCAAGTCCGCTCTCCGGTCCGCGCCCGTCCTGCGCCTCGCACGCCGCGCGCAGCCCGCGCTTCGCCAGCCAGCTCGCACCGCCGGCGTCATCCACCAGCCAGCCCCAGCCGCCGGCCTGCCAGCGTTCGCCGGCCGCATTTTTTCCCCAGGCCGCCGAGCCCGTCCCGGCGATCACCACCACGCCCGGCCCTCCGCCCAGCGCGCCCGCATGCGCGGACGCCAGATCGCCGTCCACCTCCAGCACCCCGCCCAGGCCCAGCCGCGCAAGCTCGGCCCGCAGCGGCTCCCGCTCCGTCTCCGTGCGCACACCGGCCAGGCCAAAAAAGCTTCCGCCCACCGCGCTCGCGGCCACCCCGGCGCCAGCAAGGGCCTGGACCACCGAGCGCTCCACTTCCGCGATCGCCGCAGCCACGCCCACCGCCTGCCAGTTGCCCGGCCCGGCTTCGCCCCGCCCCCGCACGCCGCCATCGCGCGAGACGATGATCGCCCGCGTCTTGGTGCCGCCCGCATCCACCCCGAGGAAAAAGTCCATGCCCCACGCAAACACCTCAGAGTCTGCCTCGCTAGCCCCGATGTTCGCGCCGGCGCTTGGCCGTCCTTGACTCACCTGAGACTCACCTGAGACTCAACCTCGTGAGCACCGACGCCGCCCGCGACAAGTTTCGCACCCACCTCTCCGCCCACGGCCTGCGCGTGACCAATCAGCGCATGGCCATCTTTGACGCGGCCTTTGGTCAGACCGAGCATTTCACGGCGGAGGACCTGCTCGCCTACGCCCGCGCGATCGACGATTCCGTCTCGCGCGCCACCGTTTATCGCACCCTGCCCCACCTCACCGGCAGCGGCGTGCTGCGCGAGGTCGATATCGGCAAAAACCTCAAATACTACCTGCCCAACCGCGACAGCTCCGCACAGGTCGCCCAAGTGATTTGCGTGGATTGCGACAAGATCTTCGAGATCAGCGCCCCGTTCATGTCATGGTATGGCAACACCGTCTCCACCAAGCTGGGCCTCACCCCGGTCACGCAACGGCTCCAAGTCAGCGCCAGCTGCGATTCGCTCAAGGCCACCGGCGTCTGCAAACACCGCGCCTCCGCCTGAGCGCGAGGCCGGCGCCGGATGCCATGCTTCCCGTCAGGGTTGCCGGCCGGCGTTGCCGTTTAGTTCGCTCCCGTTATTCTCCGATCCATGGCCCGCAAAGAAGACCACTCCTTCGACATCGCCTTCTACGAAAGCATCCTTCGCCGCGACCCCTCCTACGCCGAGGTCGCGGAGATCCTGGGCGGTCTCTACACCAAGGCCGGCCGCATCGCCGATGGGCTAAAAATGGACCGCAAGCTCGTCCGCCTCCAGCCGGACAACGCCACCGCCCACTACAACCTCGCCTGCAGTCTCGCCCTCTCCAAACGCCCCTCCGAGGCCATCGCCACCCTAGCCCGCGCCGTCTCGCTCGGCTACGACGACGCCGAGTGGATGGCCAGCGATCCCGACCTCGCCACCCTGCAAGCCCGGCCCGACTTCCAGACCTTGCTCGAGATCGTTCGCCACACCACCAAGCCCAAGGGCTAACCGCGACTCGTCGTCCCGCGCCCGCATCCGTTTTTTCCTCTCTCCATGAACTACGAACCTCTCGTCCTCCCGCCGCGCGCCAGCCTGCCGCCGCTCACCGCCATCCAGGAGGAGATCCTCGCCCTCAAGAAACAGCGCAACGCCGTCATCCTCGCCCACAATTACCAAAACGAGGACATCCAGCGCGTCGCCGATTTCGTCGGCGATTCCCTCGGGCTCAGCTACCAGGCGCAGGCCGCACAGGCCGACGTCATCCTTTTCTGCGGCGTCCACTTCATGGCCGAGACGGCCAAGATCGTTAACCCCGCCCGCACCGTGCTCCTGCCCGATCTCGAGGCCGGCTGCTCGCTCGCCGACTCCTGTCCGGCTGAGCGCCTCGCCGCCTACAAAGTCGCCCACCCCGAGGTTTACGTCGTCGCCTACATCAACTGCTCCGCCGCCGTGAAGGCGCTTAGCGACGTCATCGTCACCAGCGGCAACGCGCAGAAGATTGTCTCCCGCGTGCCCGCCGGCCGCAAAATCCTCTTCGTGCCCGACCAGAATCTCGGCCAGTGGGTGTCCAAGAAAACCGGCCGCGAGATGCAGCTCTGGCCGGGCAGCTGTTACGCCCACGTGCTCTTCACCGTCCAGGCCATCGAGAAGATCCGTATCCAGTTTCCGGATGCGCCCGTGGTCGCCCACCCCGAGTGCGTCGAGGCCGTGCGCGACCTCGCCGACGAGGTCTGCTCCACCGAGCTCATGGTCAAATTCGCCAAGGACACGCCCGCCGACCGCATCATCGTCGTCACCGAGAGCGGCATGCTCCACCGCCTCCGCCGCGAGGTGCCGCACAAGACCTTCATCGCCGGTCCGACCGACACCTGCGCGTGCAACGACTGCCGCTTCATGAAGATGAACACCATCGAGAAGGTCCGCGACGCCCTCAAATTCATGCGCCCCGAGATCACCTTGCCCGAGGACGTCCGCACCGCCGCCCTCGCCCCACTCCAGCGCATGCTGGACTGGAGCCGCTAAACTTAACTTCCACCCACCTCTCGCCATCATGCTCCGCACCGCCCCCCTCCTCGCCGCCCTGCTCGTCACCACCGGCTCCGCCTTCGCCTGCAACTGCGCTTGCTCCGCCCCGGCCGCCGCTCCCGCCCAGTCCTCTGCCTCCGAAGCCCCCGCCCAGCCCGCCGGCCACCCGCTGCGCGGCGTCATCATCGACGTGTTGCCGGCAAAGCAGGCCCTTCTGGTCAAACACGAGGAAATCCCCGGCGTGATGAGCGCCATGACCATGCTGCTCAAGGTGGACGCCCCCACCCTCGCCGCCGCCAAAAAAGATCAGGCCATCACCGCCACGCTCGTGCGCCTGGAAGACGGCTGGTGGCTGCGTGACGTCGCCGCCGCCAAGTAAGCGGCCAAAACAAAAACGCCTGCGGTGAAATCACCGCAGGCGTTTTTGTTAGAGCCGTTAAGCGCTCACTTCGCTCAGGCCGCCGGTGCGGCGGGCTTGGGCGCGGCGGCGGGCACGAGGCCGCCGGTGCCAAGGCAGGATGACGCGCTCGCAGAAGTCGCCGAACCGCTCGCCGGCGGCGCGCTCCTTGGCGTAGCGCTTGATCACGGGATCGAGCAGCTTGACCGCGTCGTCGATGGTGATGCTCGGCGCGACCAGACGGTTGAGGCGACCACCGGTGTAGGCGGCGCCGAGGTAGAGCGCGTATTTGCCGGGCGCCTTGCCCACGAAGCCGATCTCGGCGAGGTAGGGACGGGCGCAGCCGTTGGGGCAACCGGTGACGCGGAGGCTGATGGCGTCGTGGCGCAGGCCGGACTCGTCGAGCACGGTCTCGAACTTTTCGAGGATCTCGGGCAGCGCGCGCTCGCTCTCGGCGAGAGCCAGACCGCAGGTCGGGAGGGCGACGCAGGAGAGCGCGTTGAGGCGCAGGCCGGAGCGCTCGTTTTCCTTGTCGAGCCCGTGCTTGGCAAGGATGGCGTCCACCTTCGGCTTCAGCTCGGCGGAGACGCCGGAGATGGTGAGGTTTTGCGAAGGCGTGAGGCGGAAGTCGCCGCGCGTGCCTTCGAGCAACTGGGCGACCTCGCGCAGCGCGGTCTTCATCGGCCAGCCGGCGCGGTCTATGATGCGGCCGGAGAGGATGTGCAGGCCGTAGAACCAAGTGCCGTCGGCGTTTTGGTGCCAGCCGTGCTGGTCCTGGATGGTGGTGAACTTGCCGGCGCGCGGGGCACCGAACTTCACGCCGCTGCGCTCCTCGACCTGGGCCTTGAACCAGGCGATGCCGCGATCCTCGATGGTGTATTTGAGGCGGGCGTGCTTGCGGTTGGTGCGGTCGCCGAAATCGCGCTGGGTGGTGATGACCGCGTGGCCGACGGCGTTGACCTGATCGCGGGTGATGAAGCCGAGGGTGTCGGCGACGCGCGGGAAGGTTTCCTCGTTGCCGTGGCTCATGCCGAGACCGCCGCCGACGGTAACGTCGTAGCCCACGAGCTGGCCGTTCTCGATCACGGCGATGTAGCCGAGGTCCTGCGAATACACGTCCACATCGTTGGACGGCGGCACCGCGAAGCCGGTCTTGAATTTGCGCGGCAGGTAGGTGTCGCCATACATCGGCTCGCGCTCGGGCTCGCCGCCCGCGACGAGTTCCTCATCGAGGAAAATCTCGTGGTAGGCGCGGCTCTTGGGGAGGGCGTAGTCGGACCAACCTTTCGCGTCCTGATAGACGAGTTCCTGCACCGGCGACTGCTCGGGATTGACCGGCGCCATCACGTTGCGGTTCACGTCGCCGCACGCCGCGATCGAGTCGAGCAACACGGTGTGCATCGCCTTCACAAGCGGCTTCATCTGGCCCTTAAGCACGCCGTGAAACTGGAAGGTCTGACGGGTGGTGAGACGGAGGGACGGGAACTGGTATTGCTCGGCGAGACCGTCGAGCACGAGCCACTGCTTCGGGGTGGCTTTGCCGCCGGGCAGACGGACGCGTAGCATGAAGGACCAGGCCTTGTCCTTGCCCGCGCGCTTCAGAGTGATGCGCTGATCGCGGTCGTCCTGAATGTAGGTGCCGTGAAACTTGATCAGCTGCTCGGCATCGGCCGACACGTGCGGCGTGGCGAGGTCGGAGAACTCCGCCTTGAGGTTGCCGCGAAGGTGGTTCGAGGCGGTCTTGATGCCCTCGTTGGCGACGAGCGGCTTGGGGGCGGAGGAGTCGGAATGCATGGCGATGTCGGAAAATGGAAAAGTGTGAAGAGTTGCCAAGTTCGCCAGCGACCTGCGAGGGGTAAATGTTATTATTAGTAAGTTGAGTAAGATTTAGAAGATAAAGGTGCAAACCATGGCATAAATCGTTGTCAAAGGCCTTGCCGGCGGTTCGTCCGCCTCACCCTATGTGCGTGATGCATCCGCGCTCCCCTCGCCTACTTATGCGCTCTCGCCGGCCGATTACTCCGCAAACTCGTCTGCTTGCCGCGGCCTTGCTGGGCGGCGCGTTGCTGGTCTTGTCCGCTTGCTCGACCAAGACCCCGCCTCCTCCGTCCGCCGCACGGCAAGCGGAGATGCATCTCGAAGCGGGAGACGCCGCTTCGGCGCTTCGGAGTTTCGACGAAGCCCTCGCCGCCGCGCCGCGATCGGCCGAGCTGCTCGCCGGACGCGCGGAGGCCAAACTCCAGCTCGGCGACAAACCCGGCGCGCTCGCCGACTTCATCGCCGCGACCGAGCTCGCGCCGGATTCGTTTGCCGCTTGGTGGGGAAAATCGCGCGTGTTGCTCGACGACTCGCGCAAGCGTCGGGAGGCCTTGGCCGCGCTCGATCAAGCCCTGCGTCTCCAGCCCGAACACGTGCCCGCGCTGGCACGGCGCGGCGAGTTGCGTCGCCGCCTGCGCGATTACGACGGCGCGCAGCTCGACCTCGAAGCCGCCCTGCGACTCGAACCCAAGGTCGCCGAGCATCACTACGCGCTGGGCGAGCTCTGGTGGGCGCGGACCGACTACACCCAAGCCTTGGCCGCCTACACGCAGGCGCTCACCCTCGATCCAAGCCTCGCCAAGGCCCACGGCAGCAGCGGCGATGTGCTGTCTCGCTTGGGGCGCTACGAAGCGGCCGAGCGTGCGTTCACCGAGGCCCTGCGTCTCCGTCCGGAGCACACCTACTACACGATCCGGCGCGGCTACGCCCGGCTGATGCAGGACAAATTCGACGCCGCGCAACTCGACCTCGATCGCGCCGCGCAACTGTCCCCGAACGACGCCGAGGTGCACCATCTGCGCGGCCGCGTGTTGTCGGAGCAAAAACAGTGGCAGGCGGCGGCCGATGCCTACGGCGCCGCGCTCGCGCGTTCGCCCCGCTTCATGACCGCGCTCGCGAATCGCGCGCGGTGCTACAACCAACTCAAACGCCATGACGAAGCGCTGGCCGACGCCACGGCCGCCATAGCGGTGAATCCGAAACACGCCCCCAACTACCTGCCGCGCGCCTACGCCTACCTCGCGCTGAAACGCCACGATGAGGCCTTGGCCGATATGAACACCTACCTCGGACTGCGCCCGTCCGACCCCATGGGCTATCGTTATCGGGCGCGGGCCTTCCGCGGGCTGGGCCGCGAGGAGGACGCAAAAAAAGACGAGGCCCACGCGCGTGCGTTGACCTCGTCTGCCGCCGTCGAGGCCGACCCTCGCTCGGAATGAGCGGGGACGGCCTGTGACGCTGAGTTTTAGTAGCGGTAGTGCTCGGGCTTGTAGGGACCCTCGACCGGCACGCCGAGATACTCGGCCTGGGACTTGGTGAGCTTGGTGAGCACGGCGCCGATGCGCTCGAGGTGGAGGCGGGCGACCTCCTCGTCGAGGTGCTTGGGCAGGCGGTAAACGCCGACCGCGTAGGTGTCCTTGTTCTTCCAGAGGTCGAGCTGGGCGAGCGTCTGGTTGGTGAACGAGTTCGACATCACGAAGGACGGATGGCCGGTGGCGCAGCCGAGATTCACCAGACGACCTTCGGCGAGCATGTAGATGGTGTTGCCCGCCGGGAAGGTGTAGGCGTCGTAGCCGGGCTTGATGTTCACGTGCTTCACGCCGGGCGCGTTCTTCAAACGGTCCACCTGGATCTCGTTGTCGAAGTGGCCGATGTTGCAGACGATGGCTTGGTCTTTCATGGCCATCATGTGCTCAAGCGTGATGATGTCCTTGTTGCCCGTGGTGGTGACGTAGATGTCGGCCTTGCCGAGGGTGCTCTCGATCGTGTTCACCTCGAAACCTTCCATCGCGCACTGGAGGGCGTTGATGGGGTCGATCTCGGAGACGATCACGCGGGCGCCGAAGCCCTTGAGCGAGAAGGCGGAGCCCTTGCCCACGTCGCCGTAGCCGGCGACAAAGGCGCACTTGCCGGCGATCATCACGTCGGTGGCGCGCTTGAGGCCGTCGGCGAGCGACTCGCGGCAGCCGTAGAGGTTGTCGAACTTCGACTTGGTGACCGAGTCGTTCACGTTGATCGCGGGAACGAGAAGCTTGCCCTGCTCGTGGAGCTGGTAGAGGCGGTGCACGCCTGTGGTGGTCTCCTCGGAGACGCCGCGCCAGTCTTTGACCAGGCGGGTGAACACGAGCGGATCCTCGGCGTGGATCTTCTTGAGCAGGTTCTTGATCACCTGCTCCTCGTGGGAGCCGGAGGCCGTATTCACCCAGTCACTACCGTTTTCGAGCTCGTAGCCCTTGTGGAGGAGCAGGGTGACGTCGCCGCCGTCGTCCACCACCAGCTGCGGGCCCTTGCCGTCGGGACCGACGATGGCCTTCCAGGTGAGGTCCCAGTATTGCTCGAGCGTCTCGCCCTTCCAGGCGAAGACCGGCACGCCGGTGGCCGCGATGGCGGCGGCGGCGTGATCCTGGGTGGAGAAGATGTTGCACGAGGCCCAGCGCACCTTGGCGCCGAGAGCGACCAACGTCTCGATGAGGACGGCGGTCTGGATCGTCATGTGCAGGGAGCCGGTGATGCGCACGCCGGCGAGGGGCTGGGACGGACCGAACTTTTTGCGGACGGCCATCAGGCCGGGCATCTCATGCTCGGCGATGGAGATTTCTTTGCGGCCCCAGTCGGCGAGCTTGATGTCGGCGACATGGTAATCGGCGCCGGCGACGGCGGGAGGAGGGAGGGTGGCGTTGCTCATGTTGGTTTTCGTGAAAGTGGGAAAGAGAAGCGTGTGCTGGGAATTTGGATACAGAACCGCCGCGGTTCCAATGGTGGGGTAACCGCGGCGGACGGGCTGCCGGAGGGAGGTGGCGGCCGGTTATTACTTGGCGAGTTTCTTCACCGCGGCCTGGAGGACGGCGACCTTGGTGGTCTCCTCCCAAGGCAGACCGGCTTTGCCGAAGTGGCCGTAGTTGGTGGTCTCGCGATAGATCGGACGGAGCAGATCGAGCTGCTTTACGATGTCGGCGGGCTTGAAGGAGAAAACCTGCTGGATGGCCTCGGTGATGATCTCGTCGGACACCTTGCCCGTGCCGAAGGTGTTCACATACACACTGACCGGCTTGGGATGACCGATGGCGTAGGCGAACTGCACCTCGCATTGCTTGGCGAGCTTGGCGGCAACGATGTTCTTGGCGACCCAGCGGCCCATGTAGGCGGCGGAGCGATCGACCTTGGACGGATCCTTACCGGAGAAGGCGCCGCCACCGTGACGGCCCCAGCCGCCGTAGGTGTCCACGATGATCTTGCGTCCGGTGAGGCCGGAGTCGCCCTGAGGGCCGCCAATCACGAACTTGCCGGTCGGGTTGATAAGATACTCGGTCTTGGCGTTGAGCAGGTTGGCGGGCAGCACCTTCTTGATCACGTTCTTGATCAGGAAGTCTTTGATCGTGGCGTGATCGACATCGGCAGTGTGCTGGGTGGAGATAACCACGTTGACGATCTCGGTCGCCACGCCGTCCACGTAACGCACGGAGACCTGCGACTTGGCGTCAGGACGCAGCCACTTCACCTTGCCGCTCTTGCGGATCTTCGTGAGCTCGCGCCCCAGACGATGGGCGAAAATCACCGGAGCGGGCATGAGCTCGTCGGTCTCGTCGGCGGCGAAGCCGAACATCAAACCTTGGTCGCCGGCGCCCTGCTCGGCGGTATCTTTGCCCTCGGCCTTTTTGGCATCCACACCCTGCGCGATGTCGGCGGACTGGGCGGTGAGGTAATTATTGATGAAGACGGTATCGGCGTGGAACACGTCGTCATCGTTCACGTAGCCGATGTGGCGGATCGCATCGCGAATCACCTTATCGACGTTGAACGCCTCGTCGATCGGCTTGGTTTTGCCGGTCTTTTTATCCTGAAGCTTGGGGATGGTGATCTCGCCGCCGACCACCACGATGTTCGACTTCACGAACGTCTCGCAGGCCACACGCGACTTGGGATCAAACGCGAGACACGCATCGAGGATGCTGTCGGAAATGAGGTCAGCGACCTTGTCGGGATGGCCTTCGCCAACGGACTCAGAGGAAAAAACAAAGGTGTTTGCCATGGATGAAGAGGTAGGGGCTCACACTCGCCGATTCGGCGTCACCGGCAAGCTTAATATCAACATATGCGCATTCCTTGATGTGTTCATTATCCATGAGCCTATCCTCGTTCAGCACAGAAACAAAAAACATGACCAAGACCGGTTAAGGTTAGCATTAAGCGAAATCAGTGTAGTCACTTACAAAAGCGGATATTTATTCACCCAAGCCTATCCTTGGCGGCTCATTTTCGCCGAAACAACTTGGATCGTTTCCTAATCGGTGCACGTAGGTAAGTTTGCGCGTAAGTAAGATTCTTCTCGTTCTTGGCCATCAATTCGCGCTCCAGATAGACCCTGCCAAACCCCTCCCCCTCCCTTTCCATAGACTCGGAACCGCATATGTCCCAATCTCCCGCCGTCATCATCGATCAAGAAGCCATCGAGAATTTGCGCGCCTTGGGTGATGAGGGTGATGACACCTTTCTGCGCGAGATCATCGGCATATACCTCGAAGATGTGCCCCAGCGCATCGCCGATCTCAAGGGAGCGCGTGCCTCGGACGACCGAGCCCTCTACGTGCGCAGCGCACACACCATCAAGGGCAGTTCGGCCAACGTGGGCGCGGTCGAGATGAAGAATCTATCGGAAAAGATCGAGCACCGCGCCAAGGTTTCGCCGCTGAGTGAGCTGGATTCCGAACTCGACGAGCTCCAAGCGGCCTTCGTTCGGGCCAAGCAGGCACTCCAACCGCTTCTCGCTTGATGCGCGAACTCACGTCCTCGCCCTTGCCTCGTGGAGGCGCGGGCAAGTTCGCGGGGACGGACGCTAATCGCGACAGCTCTTAGGGTTTGGCCACTGCCACGCCCATGCGTTCTCCCATGCGCGCGTAGACTTCGCGCTGCTGAGCGCCATGCTCGATGAGGTCAGGGTCAAACTGGATGCGTCCCTTGGCGAAAACCGTGATCACGCATGAACCGCCAAAAGCGAACATGCCTTTGAGTTCCCCCTTCGCCACCGCCGCGCCGGGCGTAAAGCTCTGCAGAATGGCGCCGACCATCGTCGCACCGACCTCGAGAACCGCCACGCGGCCGAAGCGCGGTGAATCCACCAGCGTGACCATGCGTTTGTTTTCGGTGAGGTAGCCGGGGTTCAAGCGCAGCGCGAGGGGGCTCACCGAGTAGAGCCAGCCGTTGATCTGTGCCGCGTCGGTCGGCGTGCCCGCCACGGGGAAGTGGAAGCGGTGATAATCGACCGGGCACAGGCGTGAGATCAGCATCGAGCCACCGGCGAATTCGGCCCCGAGCTCTTCGCCGCCCAACAAGGCCGCGAGAGTGAACTTTTTCCCCTTCGCATAAAAACCATCCGCCGTATCCACATTTGGATACGCCAGATGCCGGCCGTCCGCCGGAAACACCGCCACCTCGTCGCCAGGCGCGATCGGGCGCGCCTCGGACTTCAGACGACGGTAGAAAAACTCGTTAAACGTGCGGTAAGCGGTCGCGGGCTTGGCAAATTCTTCCGCGTCGAGCCCGTAATCGACCACGAAAGGCAGCACCTTGGCGGCACTCGCCCGGCGATTCATTCGCCAGCCATACCAGGCGGAAAACCACGCGCGGCGCACGACGGCGAAAAGGCTCAAACGCGCGAACGGATTTCCCCCGTAGATAAAACGCAGCCACGCCTCGCCGTAAATGCGCTCGGTCTCCACGCGGCCGGTGCGACGATTGAAAAAAATGATGGGTTCTTGGGCCATGCTGCCCGTCAGGAGGCCTCGCCGCAGGCCCGACGAAAAGCAAAAAGCCTCGGCCGCCGGACCGCGGGCACAAAATAGGCCGGCTCCCGTGGGAGCCGGCCTTGAGCGCTTAGACGAACCTGCACGGCTGCCACATCAGGGCAGCACGATCTCGTAGTTGAGCGTGTTGCGCGAAGCCTCGGTGGTCTCGGTGAAGTGGAAGGCGGCGCCGTTCTCGCCCGCGATGATGGTCTGGCGTCCATCCGCGCCATCACGCGCCCATGTGACGTTGTCATGGTTGATGCGCAGCGTGCCGGCCTTCATCGCGTAGGCGAAGCCATCGCTTGTCGCACGCATGCGCAGCGAGGGATTCAGCGCCACGGGCGAGAGGCGGACCGAGTGCACGGCGGCGATCACGCCGCGGGGATCGCGGAGGTTGATGGGCGTGAACTTGGCCGACACCTTGATGGAATCGGGCAGGCAGGAGAACGTCTGCGCGAGTTCGAAGCGTGGGTGGGTGACCTTCACGTCAAACACCGTCACCCCGTCCCTGACCGTCTTGTTCACCGTCGCCTGGTAGCCGATGTCGTCAACGCCTCCGACATTGAACCACTTGCGGCGACCATCGGTGCCCACGTAGCTGCCTTGCAGGCTGATGCCGGCGGCGGATTCCACCAACACTTCGTCACGGCTGGACGCCAATGCTTGGATGAAACCCTTTTCGGTGACCTCGAAACGATAGCGCTCGTTGCCAAAGCGCCGAGCGTCGGCGGAGGACAGATCCGACGAGACGATCGCGGCGGGGGCGGGCGCGACCACCGGAGCCGGTGCGGTGGCGACAGGGGCGGGCGCGGGCTTGGCAGCCTCGGGCGCAGGCGTGGCCGCGGGACTCACGGCGGGCGTGGCCGCGCGATCGGCGGGCAGCTCGGGCGGACGACGGAAGTAGGCGGCGAGGCCCACCACCGCGGCCACGACGCCCACCGTGGTGGCGATCAGGACGGGGCCCTTGTTGCTCTTTCTGGGGGCCTGGACGGCAGATGGCGCGGCCGCCTGGACTTGCACCTCCTCGATCGGAGCCGGAGCGGGCGCGGGGCGCAGCACGGGTTTGGGACGGGGCTCAGGGACGGCGGCGGCCGCAGGGAAAGGCGCGGCGGTGCGTGGGCGAGCGGCGGCAAGAGTTTCGAGACTGGATTGAACCCAGGCGGAATTGCCGGAGCCGGCCGCGGCGAGCTTCAGCAAACCGGACGTGGCCGCGGTGAGGAGGCCCGCCTCGACATCCAGACCCGAGCGCGACGCTTGGTTGCCGACCACGGGCGACCATGCGCTCATGCCCAGCGAAGCGGAGAGAGACTTGGCCAGCCACGCCTGGCTGGGCACGAGACCCGCCAGGTGAAGGTGGGTGGCGCGGCGATTTTCCAAAGCGGGCTTTAGCTGGTCCGCAAGGATACCGGCAATCTTGGCGGCCGCATCCGAGAAATCGTAACTCTCGTTGTAGAAGAGTTTGCCGGCGGCAGCTTTGAACTTGAGCCCGAGCCCCAGCTGCACGGCCTCGTAGATTTTGCCAAAACCCACCGGAGCGGCGGACACGGCCTGCACGCCCTCGCCAGTCACCCAGACCAACTGGGCGCTGTCTTCGCCGGGAATGAGCACGAGCGCGGTTTGCCCGGCGGGCAGACCTGTCGCCACAGCGCCCACATGCGCCGTGGCCGCGACGGTGATTTCCGCAGTGACCAAACCTGCGGCCTGCAGGAAATCGCGGGCGTTGGCGACACTGGCGGCGTCGACCGCCGCCAGCACCCAAGGCGTCACGCGGGCGGCATCGGGTGCGCCGCCGGAGGCCGCATCCACGGCCACGGCCAGAGGGACGCCGTCGAACCCGTGCGGCAACTTGGCGGCGTGCGCCTGGAGCGCGCCCGGCTGACGCACCGCACCAGATTCCGCCTCGCCGGAACGGTGGACAAAATTCTTGATGCCTATCACCGAGGCCCGGACGAGGCACGTCAGCTGATTTTCGGAAACGAACGCGGCCAAGTCCGCCTTGGCATCGAGGGAGAAGGCGCGAGCCGCGACGACTTTATTACCCGACAGCACGGCGATCTGGATCGAGTGCGGTGCGAGTTCGGCGAATGCGAGCGGAGAAGCGGAGGGGTTGGACATGGGTTAAACGTGAAGTCTGGGGTGGTGGCTGGATACAGAAAGGGGTCGAAAAGTGGACACTTAAAGTGCTTCGAGCAGTTTTTTGCGGCGATCCTCAAAGGCCTTTTCGCGATTTTTGAGCACGGCGCACTCCGCCTCGAAGGCCTCGCGCTCCACTTGGTGTTCGACGCGGGATTTTTCCAAGGCGGACCGCTCTTTGGCGAGGGCGGCGCGCGCGGTTTCCAACTCGGCCAGTCCGGCGTCGATCTCCGCCTGGAGGAGCGCGATTTGGTCGCTGCTTTGCTTGAGTTTCTTCTCGCGGGCCAGGATCTCGTGGCTGGCTTCCTCGACGCCGGCCGAATCGGCCTCGATCCGCGAGCGCTCAGCGGCGAGCTGCTTCTTTTCCGCGGCGAGCTGCTGTTCGGTCTCGCCGACGGCGGCCACCCGCGCGTCGAGGCGTTTGTCTCGTTCGTCGAGGACCTTGGCGCGGCTTTCGAGCTGGCTGGATAGCTGGGTGTTTTTTTGCGCCGCGGCCTCGACCGCGCTTGCACGCTTGGAAACCTCAGCCTCGCGGGTGGACAGGGCCTGCTCACGCTCGGCCAAGGCCTTGGCGGCGGCGGCATGGGCGGTTTTGGCAGATTCCAGCGTGGCACGCTGGGCGGCGAGGGCGTCTTGATCGGCCTTGATCTGGGCGCGTTCGCTTTCGGAGCGTGCCCGTGCGGCCGCAAGTTCGGCCTCGGAGCTCTTGATGCGTTCGGCGAGCGCCTTGTCCGCGGCATCCGCGGAGGCGATGCGCTCGCCCAGTTTCTTTTCCGCCTCGGCCAAGGCGGCGGCACGTTTCTCAAACTCGCCGGCCGTGGCGTCGAGTTCGTGTGTCCGTGCGTCGAGCTGTTTGCGCACCGAGTTCAGCGAGGACTCGCGTTCGGCGAGCGCGAGCTCGGCCTTGGCGAGTTCGGCGGCGCGCTTCTTGTGCGCGTCCAGGGCGGCGACGGTCTCGGCTTTGGCTTTTTCGTTCGCCTGCTTCTCGGCCGCCAGACGGGTCTCCTCGGCTTTCAAGCGCCCCTGCTCCGTGTCCAACGTCTTGCGCTGGTCGGCCAGCTTGGTCTCGGCCGCCTTCAAGGCTTCGGTCTGCTCGGCCGCTTTCTTTTCCAGCACGGCAAGCTCGGCGGCGCGTTTGGAGAGTTGCTGATCGCGGGCATCGAGCTTGGCCTGGCCCTCGTCCACGGACTTGCGGGCCTTGCCCAGCTCTTCCTCGCGCTTTTTGAGCGCGGCCTCGGCCGCTTGATTTGCGGCGACACGTTTTTCGACTTCCTGCCGGGCGGTGACGGTCTTGGCCTCGCTGGCCTTTAGTGCCTCGGCCTCATCGGCCAGTCGCGAGGTATCCTGGGACAGCCGCTTGCGGTCGGTCTCAAGTTTGGCGGTGCGCTCGGCAAATTCCTTTTGAGCCGCCGCCAGCGAACTATTCGCCGCCGTGATCTGGGCCTCGCGGGCGGCGAGGGCCTGCTCGCGGGCAGCCGCCTCGGCCAGGGCGATGGAAGCTTTTTTGCGCTCGGATTCGATCGCCTTCTGTCCGGCGGCCAGCGCGGCTTCGCGCTCGCCGAGCATGGCCTCGGCGTGGGCCAGTTCCTTGGCACGACTGAAGGATGCCGCCTCGGCATCGGCGATGCTCGCGCGTTCTTTCTCAAGCGAGGCCCGGTCGGCGGCCACGCGCTTAGCGTCCTGCTGCAAACGCGCCTCCTCCACTTCCAGCTCCGCTTGGCGGGCGGCAAAGGTCTCCTCCTCGGCGCGAACGCGCGAAAGCTGCGCGGCGACTTTCTTTTCCTGCGCTTGGATCGAGCGCTCGCGCATGGAGAAATTCTCCTCGCGCTCGGTGATGGCTTTTTCGAGCGCGGTCAGGCGTGTCTGGTTGGCCAACAACGCCGCCTCGCGCTCGCCCAGGGCGGCCTCGGCCTCGGCAAGCGCCCGGTTGCGCTTCTGGTGGGTTTTGAGCGATTCGCTGGCCTGGGCCTTGGCCTGCTCCAGCTCCTCCGCCTCGTCGGCGATGCGCACCTGTTCGGCGGCGAGCTGGCTGCGGACCATCTCGATCTCTGCGCGTCGGGCGGCGAGAGCGGCCTCGATTTCCTGCGCGCCGAGGCGGGACTTCTCGATCTGTGCGCTCAGCTCGGCGAGTTCGGCGCGCTCTGCGTCCAGCTCCGCGCGCTGCAGCGCGATCGTCTGGCGGTCTTTCGCGGCGATGCTTTCGCGCTCGGCGAGCGCGGCCTGCGCGGCCTCCAACTCTGCGCGCTGGGGGGCGATCGTTTTGTCGGACTTGGCCAGCTCGGCGAGTCGCTTGTCGTTTTGCTTCTTATCCTTTTCGACCCCGGCCTGCAGCTCGGCGAGCTCGCGGCCTTCCGTCTCGATGCGCTCGCGCTCTGTGTCCAACTGGAGCTGCGCGTTCTTAAGAGCCCGCTCCCTGGCTTCGAGTTCCTGCGCTTGCTCCTCCACGCGGCGCTCAATCTCCGCCCTGCGGTCTTGCTCCGCCTTTAGTTCACGGGCCAGTCGCTCGAGCTCCGCGTGAGTCGATGGCGAGCCTGTTGCCTCGCCGGTCGGAACCGCGATGGACGCAGTCTGACCGGAAGATTCTCCCGCCAAGAAAAAGGTGATCTCCTGCTGGCAGTGCTGTGCGATGGACGGCGAGTTGCCGTTGAGTCGGGGCTGAAGAAGATCCGCGACTCGGGAAAAAAATGCGCCCAAGTTGTAGGGCGGATGAAACAAGTCGCGCACGCCAAGGCGAATAGCCCGCACGATCACGTCCATCTCGGGCTTTTCGCAGAGCAACAGAATGGGCGCGGTGCGTTGGTGACTGCGGATGCTCTCAGCCAAGGAAAGGGGCGACTGTCCACCAAGCTGGGAACCATCGTGCACCACGAGGTCAAACTGCTCGGTCTTCAGGGCCATCTCCAAATCGGAAAGGCTGGAGACATCTCTGCCATATAGGCCTGTTTCTACCGCCACTATGGCTTTAGCCTTAAAGATATCTGGGCCTGTGCGAACTAGGAGAATTTTGGCTGACACAGTTTATGTGGGTGGGGTTGAGCAATCCGTGGAAGCGGGATCCGACGGGTCGAAGAGGAAAAAGCAGGGGAAATACCTCAGCAACGGCAAAGGAGTTGAGCCAGTGTTTTGTAATTGTCAAAAACCGTTCCCCGACAAGGCAAAGCCCGTTTTACAGCCCACAAACTTGCAGGCCTTTTGCGAGAGCTCGGATCAAGGTGCGATCCGAAGCACGAAGCTTTGGCGGCCACACCGCCCCACCCCACTCAGCGATATAGAGCCGTCTGGGGAGCAGGTGCCAATACGTTGTAGGCACGTATGGCAGTGCGCCACCACGCGGCGAGGCGCTCGCTGGGCAAAGACCAAAGATCGCGATGCAGGATGGCCATGGACTCGGCATCCAGCATGAGCGCAAGTTTGTCGCGCGCGGCCAGCGCGCTCGGGCCCTCGCGCAGCAAACGCTCGCGCAACGGCGCGAAGCGCACTTCCGCCGCGACGCCGGGCGCCTGATCGCGTTCGCGCAAGAGCGCGAGGTGCACGGCGTTCACGTAAGGATCGAGCACGGCCTGCATCAGCCCATATTCCGGAGCGAGTTCCGGCAGAGGAGGCGTATGCCGCCGGCACGCCTCCAGATTGCGGGCCAGACGGGCCAGCTCCGCCGGGGGATCGATCTCCTCGGGAACGCCGAGCAAGCCCAGCCGCCGCACGAATTGCCCCGGCACCAGCTGACCGGTGACGAGCGACACCGGAATGGACAGGCTCATACCCAGCAAAATAGGCGACATCCAGGCCGCAAAGAAGGGATTGATGACCAGCGCCAGACCGCCCCAACCCAAGCCGACCGCGGTATGACCGGCGTGAGTCAGAATCGCTTCGCGCCACTCCGGATCGCCATCGGCGCCGCGACGCTGCGCCACCCAGGCCACGCCTTTGCCCATGAGTGTCAATGCGATAAACTTGGAGTGGAGCAGCATCAACACGGGGGCGATCAGTGTGAATATCGCCGTCTCCCCCACCACCCCGCCCACCAAGCGCAGCCAGCCTCCGAATCGAGCGGCCTCGCCCGGACGGTTCCTCAGATCGATGACCGCGAGAACCTTCGGGAAAAAAAGTAGCCCCATCGTGGCGGCAAACAGCAGCAAGGCCTGCGCGTTGAAATCGAGCGGCAGGTAGCGGGCGAAACTATCGACCGGAAGCGGCGTCAGCCCCGTGGCGGCGTAGCGCCAGGCGATGACGGACGAAACCACCAGAAAAGCCAGCCAGAGCGGCGAGGCCAGATAGGCTAGAATGCCCAGCGCGAGATGCAGGCGGTTGGCCATGTGCAGGCCGCGCGCGGTCACCAGCCAGGCGTGCTGTAGGTTGCCTTGCAGCCAACGGCGATCTCGCTTGGCGAAGTCGATCAAGTTGCCGGGGCATTCCTCGTAGCTCCCTTCGAGATCCACCGCGAGCCACACCGACCATCCTGCTCGCCGCATCAAGGCGGCCTCGACGTAATCGTGGCTCAGGATCCTGCCGCCGAAAGGCTCGGCTCCGGGCAGATCGGGCAACGAGCAGTGCTCGATAAAAGGAGCCACGCGGATGATCGCGTTATGGCCCCAGTAATTCGCCTCGCCTTGCTGCCAGAAATTGAGGCCGCTGGCAAAAACCGGTCCGTAAAGACGTGAGGCGAATTGCTGCAACCGCGCAAAGATCGTCTCGCCGTTCACCAGCCGCGGCACGGTCTGGATGATGCCCGCGCCGGTATTTTTCTCCATCAGGCGAACCAGCTTCGTGATGGCCTCGCCGGTCATGATGCTGTCGGCGTCCAACACGACCATGTAGCGGTAGCGCTTGCCCCAGCGGCGGCAAAAGTCGGCGAGGTTGCCCGCCTTTTTGTTCAGGTTGACCCGGCGTTTACGGTAAAAAATCCGCCCGCGGGCGTCGAGCTGACGGGTGAGCGCCACCCACGCGCTCTCCTCCTCGATCCAGCGATTCGGGTTGGTGGTGTCGCTCAGGATGAAAAAATCAAAGGCCTCGAGCTGACCGGTGGCCTCCAGGGAGCGGTAGATCACGCGCAACCCCTCCATGATGCGCGAGGTGTCCTCGTTGAACACCGGCATCACGATCGCGGTGGGCGCGGTCACGGGCCGGGCCTCGTCCTCGGGCGCGAGGCTGTTGAGGATGCGGTTGGCGTCCCCGCCGCGCAGGCGGCAGTAAAAACCCACCGCGGCCTGCACCGCACCGAAGGCGACAAGGGAAAACAGCACCGCGAAAAGCACGAGGTGCAACAGCTTCCAGTTATCCATCCCCACGCGCCAGTGCAGATCCGCCATCAACGCCACCGCCGGTCCCGTGAGCAACAGGGTGAGCGTGGCGACAAGGAGACGGCGCTGGGTGATGCGGGTGCCATCCAGGCGGGCGGGATCAAAACGAACGTCGCTCATGAAAAGAAGCTCCTGTAGTTGCTAAACGAATACATGTTTTGCGCGCGCCGGCGGCGTGATGCGCTGGCTAGTGGGTGGCGAACCACGCTCCGGCCAACAGGCCGAGAAAAACCAGCCAGCCGAAGATCGCGCGCAACACCGGCCACCGGGCGAAGGTCTTCCACGCCTCGTCGGCCACGTTGGCGATGGGACCGAAGTCGAAGGGTCGCGGCACCATGCGGGTGAGCTCCAGCTCGGGCCCCGCCTCGATGTAGGCGGCGCGCATCGCCTCGACGAGCTCCGGCGGTGGCGGCGTGTCGGCGAAAAAGTCGCGGGGCCAGCGGGCGGGCACATCGGCCATCACGAGGGCGATGCGTCCGCGCGTGCCGAGACGCTCGTCGTCGGGGTCCGCCGCGTCTCCCAACACCCGGGCGAACCAGGCCGTTGTGCGGCGCTCCGCCTCGCCCATGGCCACCGCCACCGGATCGACGGTGCCGCGGTTGGCGGCTTTGTGCTCCAGCGCCTTGGCCCGGGCGGCGCGGATAATCTCGACGGTGAGTCGATTCAGCACGAGCCGGCTCTCAATCTGATGGGCGCGCAGATAACTCTCCACGCGAAGAAAGGCCTCGTCCCACGCCGGACCGGAGAGATCGGCGTCCGTGGCGGGCAACAACACGTCGGTTACGGCCGGATTCATGGCAGCCAGGTGTAAACCCACGTCTCGGAAATCGGTTCGTAGCCGTCGCGCAGGCGCACGCGCAACTCCACCGCCGGACGCTCCCCCGCCGCATCGGGCGTCGTGGCGTCCTCGATTTGCAAGGCCACACGCCAGCCGTCTATGCCCGGGTGACGGATAAGCGTCTGGTGACGCAGGCGGGCTCCGGGCCCGAGCGTGATCTCGGGAGCTAGATTGTCCGGTCTGCGCTGTCCCAGGTCGGCGCCGGCAAAATCGATCCAGAACAACTGCCCCGCGCCGCCGCCAGGCAGGTGGCCGATGCGGGTGGACTCCACGCGGGCCAGCGAGTCGGCACCGGGCTGATCGAGCGCCCAAAACATTTTGTAGGCCATCTCGAAAACCTGGCCGGGGACGGGCTTCTTGTCGGGTATCCAGTAGGCCACGATGTTGTCGGCGTATTCGCTGTTGGTGGGCAATTCCACCAAGCGGACGCTGCCGGCTCCCCACTCTCCCATGGGCTCGATCCAGCAGCTCGGGCGCTCATGGTAGCGCGCCTCAAAATCCTCGTAGGCCGAGATGTCGCGTTCACGCTGGATCAGGCCGAAGCGCGTGGGATTTTCCACCCGCACATCGGTGTTGAGAATGCGGCGCGGGTTTTGCAGCGGACGCCAGTAGTGGCCACCATCTGCAGCGTGAACGAGCAAGCCGTCCGAATCGTGCACCTGCGGGCGGGGGTCGCCTTGGGGGCGGTCGGCGTTTTTCCCGAACCAGAACATGCTGGTGAGCGGCGCGATACCGGGCGTGGTCATCGTGGCTCGCGCATAGAGCCTGGCCCGGACGCTCACCGTCGTGCGGCGTCCCGGCTGCACCGTGAATTCATAGGCGCCGGCCACGCTCTTGCTGTCGAGCAACGCAAAAAAGCGCATCGCGGTCGCGCCCGGGCGGGGCTTGCCGATCCAGAAATCGGTGAAAACGGGAAACTCCTCGATCACGTCCGGCACGCCGGAGTCCACCGCCAGACCGCGCGCCGAAAGTCCGTAGATCTGGCCAGCCCCCAGCGCCCGGAAATACGACGCGCCGTGAAACACGATCAGCTCGTCAAACACGTCGGGACGGTTGAGCGGATAATGCAGGCGAAATCCGGAATAGCCCAGCGAGGAACGCAGCGAGCCGAGATTCACCAATTTACCGTAGTCGAAAAACTCGCGAATAAACGGGACGGTCTGCACGTGCGTGGCGCTGAACTCGCGGATCTGAATCGCCTCGCGGTGAAAGCCTGTGCGGTGAAAAAAATGCAGGTGAAACGGAAGGTTTTCGTTTCGCCAGAGCGCCTGCTCCGGACGGAAGCGGATATCGCGCATCTGGTCGTAGTTCAGCTCGGCGAGACGCTTGGGCAGCTCGCGATCCGGCTCCTTGTAGGGCGCGGCGGCACGATCGGCCGCGATGCGCGAAACGTAATCGTAGGTCACCTCCAGCTTTTCAATCGCGGCGCGGGCGGGCAGCGCGGCGGAGAAAATAAGCGCGAGGCCGACAAGCGGGAGACGCAACGGGGAGGCGACTTGGCGTATGGGACGGGTGTTCACTGGTGAGTGATGCGTAACGGGAATTTGTCATTCAGCCCGCACGGGGACAACAAAGCAAACGCGTAACCCAGCCGGCTCAGGAAGCCTCGTCTGATGTCTTCACAGACAGGGATTTGAACACTTTTTTAGGCAACTTTTTCACGCTGATGAAGCGCGCACGGAACAGTTCGTCGAGCGTCTCGCGAACGTCCGCGGGCAAACGCGCGGTAAGCGTATCTAAATCCGGCAAGACGGCGCCCGGCCGCGACGCATCGTCCTCGTCTTCGTCAGGCACGCTCCGGCGTGAACCGGAGGCGGACGGCTGACGGTCGCGGGCGGCGACTTCGCCCCCCATCTGCGCCTCCAAGACCTCCAGCGGCGGACCGTCGTCCTCGCCGGATCCCGCGATCGCGGCAGCTCCGGCCGATCCATCACCGGCAGGTCCCGCCCAGGCGGGCTGGGCGTCTTCGTCCAGTATATCCGACGTCCCGGCTTCTCCCAGCGCAGGAGGAACGTAGTTGGCGCGCAGCGAAGCGCGGGCCGCGGGTGCGGCAAAAGGCAGGCCGCGAGGCGGCGGTGCGCTCGCCGCCGATTCGGCGACGTATGCGAGGACGGCGGCGTCCAGCCGATCAATCAGGGCTTTTTTTTTTCCTCGCCGGCACCGCTCGCGACAGCCGAGCCGGCCTCGGGCAAGGCGGCGCTGAGCGTGGCGAGTTCCTTCAGCAGGGAATCGATCGCGCGAGCCCGTGATGCGTCCACCGCCTTGAGCAGCGTGACCTCGAGATTGATTTTGTCGGACAACCCGAGCTTCACCCCGTCCTCACCCTGACGCAGCACATCCAGCATGCGGGTGAGTTGCTCTGTGGTCAGCGACACGCCGCCGAGCAGGGCGCTGCGCCCCCCCTTGCCGATCGCATCGAGCAGGGCGTCACGGATATGCCCCTGCAAATCCGTGAGCAGTCGGGCGAGATCGCGGCCGGCCGCGTCGCACTCATCCACGAGACGCACGATCTCCGCGTGATCGCCCGAGGCCAGCGCGGCGGCGAGCGCGGCGAGTTTCTCGGTGGAGACCAACCCATAGACATCGAGCACGTCCGGCTCGTCGATGTGGTTGCCGCAAAACGAGATCATCTGGTCGAAAATGGACTGCGCATCGCGCATGCCCCCGTCCGCCATGCGCGCGATGCAGGCCAGCGCCGTATCCGTAGCCTGGATACCCTCGGCCTTCGCGATGCGGGCCAGACGCTCGACGATCAGGGCCGCGGGGATGGGCTTGAGGTCGAAGCGCTGGCAACGCGACACGATGGTCGGCAGGACCTTTTGCGGATCGGTGGTCGCAAACACGAACTTCACGTGCGCGGGCGGCTCCTCCAGCGTCTTGAGGAGCGCGTTGAACGCGGCCGCCGAGAGCATGTGCACCTCGTCGATGATGTAGATTTTGAACCGGCCCTGCGCCGGCGTGTATTGCACTGTCTCGCGCAGATCGCGCACCTGATCGACGCCGTTGTTGGAGGCGCCGTCGATCTCGATCACATCGAGGTGGCTGCCCGCTGCGATGGAGACGCACGCCGGATCGGCGGGATCAAAGTCGGCCTTCGGACCTCCGGTGCAATTAAGCGCCTTGGCGAAAATGCGCGCGGTGGACGTCTTGCCGGTGCCGCGCGGCCCCACGAACAGGTAGGCGTGGGCGATGCGCCCGCGCGCGATGGCGTTGCGCAGGGTGCGAACCACGTGGTCCTGACCGACCACATCCTCGAAGGTTTGCGGCCGCCACTTGCGGGCGATGACTTGGTAGGAAGCGTTCGACACGATTGGCAACGAAAGCACGTGCGCCTGCGCCAAGCGCAAACCCGAAAACGCACTGGGAGAACGTCGTCACCGTTGCTGCCTTCCGGCCCTGGCGGGGTTCACGCGCCTGCCCATGCATGGCACCTGGCCGCCGGCACCGTGGGCGGCGGTTTCAGGCGGTTCAATGAGAATCTTTCACGGAGCTTCAGGACGCGGCGGGGGAGGCGGAGGCGGCTCGCCCTCGCGACGCTCGCCGCCCTCGGCCCGACGACGGTTGCGCTCCTCCATCTTCGCCTTGATACGCGCGCGCTGCTCTTCCTGCAAAGCCGCGAGCTTCACTTTTTGCTCCGGGGTCAAGTTAGCCGCCACCACGGTTTCCATGGCCTCGATGATGGCGCTGCTTTGACGGAAGCTTTCCCTCCGGAGCTGGCGCAACTCTTCGCCGGCCTTCTCCAAGACGGGCGCGATGGCCGCTTGCTGGGGCTCGGTCAGCGCGAGCTCGGCGGTCAGGCGGCGCAGCTGGTGCGGGCCAAAACCCTCCGGCGCGGAGGCCGGCTGGGCGTTGCCGGGCCCCGCCGCGGGCGGACGCGCAAAGTGTTTTTTAGCCCCGAGCCCGCCGACAACCACGCCACAGGCGAAGATACCGGCGCAGAAAAACGAAAGTTTGAGGGTGCGATTCATCAGGATTGCACGACTTCCATCACGACGCCGACCGGATCGAGGTAGTAATCCACCGAGGTGGCTTCCGAAACCGCCGAAGCTTCCACACGCGAGGGCAACGCGGTCCAGACCACCACGGTCAAGGCGCCCGCGCACGACAGCGCCAGGGCGCGAGCCGCGAGCCGCTCAAAAGCCCGTCCGGCAAACAACCCGCCGGCCGGGCGCAACTGCGCTCTTGCGACGACCCGCGTAGCGAAGCCAACGGGGGCCGCTTCGTCGCCATGGTCGGAAGGCGCGACAGACCGGGCTCGCCGCGCGGCGGCGGCGAGGCGCATCCAAGGCGTGAGTTTGAGATCGTTCATGTGCGCTCCTTTTGGGTGAGTTTTTGGAAAAGCTTTTGCAATTTTCTCCGTGCCCGGAAGGCGCGGACTTTGATCAGGGTGGTGTTCCAGCCGGTGATATCCCGGATCTCGATCAGCGTCTTCTGTTCCAGATCCAGAAGCTGCAACACAAGGCGGTCGCGCGGCTCCAGTTGGTCGAGCAATTTGTGCACCAGCTCGTGCGAGGCCAGCGCGTCGGCCGTGTCGGCGGAATCCTCGCGGGTGAGCACCGCGTCCAAGGTATCCGCCTCGGTCTCGGATAGATCGGCCCACCGCAGCTCGGGCCGGCGGCGCTGTGCGCGCAGGGCGTCGATGCAGGTGGTGACGGCGATCCGCGAGACCCAGTGGGCCAAGGGCACCTGACCTTGATATTGGTCCAGACGCGTGAACATTTTCAGAAAGATGTCCTGGGCCAGATCCTCTTCGCCACCCCGGCGCGGCAAGCGCGCGCGGACGATGCGGATGACCTGGGGATAGAGGTGTTCGACGAGTTGACGGGCAGCCTGCTGGTCCCCGGAGCGAATGCGCGCGAGCCAGCCCTCGACATCGGGCGGCGAATCATCGTCGTCGGCGTCAGGTGGCGGCAGCATGGAGCAAGTGAGGAGGTTGCATGCACGAAACTCAAGACGTCCGACCTCCCCTGCGGTTACAGCGCGAAGCTACTCCGAAGCCTCGTGGGCCAGCCCAGCCCACCGCCTTGACTAGGCGGGCAGGACAGGTTCAAAAATACATCGGATGCAAGGCACCGCACAGTCGCTTCGACTTACCTAGACGCACGATCCCCGAGACCGCGCCTGCGGTCGATCGTGCGTCCGGCCTGCATTTTATTGATCCGCCCTTCGCAGCTTTGCTGCGAACCCTCGGCGTCGCATCGCTGCTTCACATTAACTCGTTCACCCGCTTTTCTCACTCCATTCCTATGCCCTTTTCTCCCGCCGGCAAATACACGCCCTTCACACCCGTTCATCTGCCAGACCGCCAATGGCCGAACCGCGTCCATGAACGCGCCCCCATCTGGTGCTCGGTGGATCTCCGCGATGGCAACCAGGCCCTGGCCCAGCCCATGAGCGTGGCGGAAAAACTCGAATACTTCGAGATGCTGGTCGCGATCGGGTTTAAGGAGATCGAGGTCGGCTTTCCCTCCGCCTCCCAGATCGAATTCGATTTCTGCCGCCGGCTCATCGAGGAAAAACGCATCCCGGACGACGTCTCGCTCCAGATCCTCTGCCAGTGCCGCGAAGATCTGATCGTCCGCTCGCTCGAAGCCCTGCGCGGCGCGAAAAACATCATCTTCCACCTCTACAACTCCACCTCGCCCAAACAGCGCGAATACGTGTTCGGCGCCTCGCGCGAGGACATCAAGGCCATCGCGGTGCGCGGCATCTTGTGGTTGAAGCAACACATGGCCGCGCTCGTGGCCGAGGGCTCGCGCATCCGGCTGGAGTATTCGCCGGAAAGCTTCACCAGCACCGAGTTGGATTTCGCGCTGGAGATCTGCGAAGCCGTCACCGACGTCTGGCAACCCACGGCGGACAACAAGATCATCCTCAACCTGCCCGCCACGGTGGAATACGCCACGCCCAACGTGCACGCCGACCAGATCGAGTGGATGTGCCGCCATCTCACGCGCCGCGAGCTCACGCTCGTCTCGCTCCACACCCACAACGATCGCGGCACCGGCGTGGCCGCCACCGAGCTGGGCCTGCTCGCGGGCGCGGATCGCGTCGAAGGCACGCTCTTCGGCAACGGCGAACGCACGGGGAACCTCGACGTGGTCACCGTCGCGCTGAATCTCCACACCCACGGCATCGAGACCGGCCTGGATTTCTCCAACCTTCCCCATGTCCGCGAGGTGTATGAGCGCTGCACCCGCATGGAGGTGCCGCCCCGCCAGCCCTACGGCGGCGACCTCGTGTTCACCGCCTTCAGCGGCTCGCACCAGGACGCGATCAAGAAGTCGTGGCCGCACCAAAAACCCGGCCGCCCGTGGGATGTTATCTACATTCCGATCGACCCGGCCGACATCGGTCGCACCTACAAGGCAATTATCCGCATCAACTCCCAATCCGGCAAAGGCGGCGTGGCCTACGTGCTCGAGACGGAGTTCGGCTACCAGCTGCCCAAGCTCATGCACAAGGAGATCGGTAAGGTGGTCAACGACCTCGCCGACAAACAGGGCACCGAGCTCACGCCCGACGAGATCCGCGGCGCCTTCGAGCGCGAATACCTCCATCAGCCCGCCGCCGCCATCGTGCTCCGTGAGTTCCGCACCACGGAGCGCGGCGCGCAGGTGACCTGCGAGGCCGAGCTCACTCTGCGTGGCGACACCGTGCGCCTCACCGGCCAGGGCAACGGCCCCATCGACGCCTTCGTCCGCGGCCTCGCCACCACGGGCCGGGTGCCCGCCTGCGACGTGCAAAGCTACAGCGAACACTCGCTGGGCAGCGGCGCGGAGGCCCGCGCGGTCAGTTACATCCAGCTCAAACTCGCCGGAGGTCGCAGCCTGTTCGGCGCGGGCGTGGACACCAACATCGAGGTCGCCTCCATCCGCGCCATCGTCAGCGCGCTGAACCGCGCGCTGGCTTGATCATCTCGCAAGCGCCCGGCGGCGCGTTGATCGGGCATCCGCACCAAGCTCAGGCCCGGTCAACGCGTCGGAACAACCACACGCCGGCGCAGGCATACGCCAGCGGCGGTATCCAGACCCAAAGTTCGGGCCTGAGTTCTGGCGCGCGCTCCAGCATCCCGCCAAACGAGGCGAGAAAGTAGTAGCCCAGCACGAGCGCGACCGCGAGGCCCAGGTTGGCGGATGTCTCTTTCCGGGAAACTTTGATGCCCAGCGGCACCGCCACGAAGGCCAGCGCCAACACGCCGAAACTCGCCGCCGCTTTTTCGCTCAACGCGATACGCACGCGCAGCAGCTCCTTGCGCTCCGCCGCCGTGGCGTGGTCGCCGCGGGCCGCGAGCACGTCGCGCCTCGCAACCAATTCGCCATAGGTCATCCAGTTGATCTTTTGGTTGAACTGCATGGTGCGAAACACGCCGTCGAGTTTCAGCTCCACCGTCATCGCGTCGGAATTTCCCACCGGCTGGGGCCGCGCGAAGTTCTCCGGATCGTCGCCATCGCGGGTCTCCACCGTCACGTCGCGCAGGGTGAGGATTATCCGGCTATCCTCGTCGCGAAAGGCCACCGTGCCGGACTTGGCGCGCGCGAAGCTCGTCACGCGTTTCTGGCCGTCGAGTTGCCACAGCCAAAAGTCCTGCAACTCCGCCCCATCCCGCGCGCCGACATAGACCACGAAGCCGGGGAAATCCCGCACGAAGGTCCGGGGCACGATGAAATTCAGAGGATTCTGCCGCACCGCCTCCACCAGGGTCGCCCGGTAGGCGGTGCGCGCCTTAGGCATGATCTGAAAATTCAAGGCCAGCGACAACAGCACCGCCGCCGCCGCGATGATCCAGATGGGGCGCGAGATATAGCCGAGACTTAGCCCGGCCGCCCGCATCGCGGTGATCTCCTGCTGGCTGGACATGCGCCCCAGCACAAGCAGCACCGCGGTCAGCAAACCGATCGGCAGCGCGTAGACCGCCACGTAGGGCAGGATGAGCGCGACGAGCTTGAGCGCCGTGGCCGCCGATATCTGCCCCGCCATCAGGTAACCGAGCAGGTCCCGCAACGCCTGGCCGGCGATGAGCACAAACGCGAACAGCGCCACCGCGACCACGCAGGCGCCGCCCACGCTGGAAAAAATATGACGATGTAAAAGACCCATGGCGTGGAGCGTGATCGTGGACGGAGGCGCGGTGTTGCCAAGAGTCCGCCGCGTGCGAGCGTGTTGTCCAAGCATGAAGTTCACGCCCGCCAAGCCCGCCCTCACCGGCGAGACCCTCGACACCCTCACCGCGCGCCTGCAGGAGCGCGGCGAACCCGCTTTTCGCGCCAAACAGATCCTGGAGTGGGTTTACAAGAAGCGCGCCCGCTCTTGGGACGAGATGAGCAACCTCTCCAAGCCGCTCCGCGCCTGGCTGGCCGAGACCTTCGAGCTGCACCCCATCAAGCTGCTGTTCGACAAACAATCGCGCGACGTCACCGACAAACTTCTCTTCGAGCTCGGCGACCGCCAGCTCATCGAGACCGTCATCATCCGCGCCCCGCAGGAGGGCGTGGGTCTGGACCAATCGCGCAAAACCATCTGCATCTCCACCCAGGTCGGCTGCGCCATGGCCTGCAAATTTTGCGCGTCCGGCCTCGCCGGCTGGAAACGCGACCTCGATGCCGGCGAAATCGTCTCCCAGTTGCTCCAGGTCTGCTACCGCGAGGACGCCCACGATCCGCGCGCCCACGCCGGCCTCGCCACCTTCGACAACATCGTCGTCATGGGCATGGGCGAACCCCTCGCCAACTACGACGCCGTGCTGCGCGCCCTCACCATCGTCAACGCCGAGTGGGGCCTGGGCTTCGGCGCCCGCCGCATCACCCTTTCGACCAGCGGCCTGGTGCCCAAGATCCTCCAGCTCGCCGAGGAGCCTCTGGGCTTCCGGCTCGCCATCTCGCTCCACGGCGCGACCGACGAGGTCCGCGAGAAAATCATGCCGGTCAACAAGGCCTACCCGCTGGCAAAACTCATCCCCGCCATCCGCACCTTTAGCGAAAAGCACGGTCGCATGGTCACGTTGGAGTTTATCCTCATCGAGGACATCAACGACTCGCTGGACCAGGCCGCCGCCCTGCGCGACATCGCCGCCGATCTGCACGCCCACGTGAATCTCATCCCCTACAACACCGTCGAGGGCCTCCCGTGGAAACGTCCCTCCGGCAACCGCATGGAGCGCTTCGCCGACGTGCTCCGCGAAGCGCGCGTGCCGGTGACGCTCCGACGCGAAAAGGGACACGATATCGACGCCGCCTGCGGCCAACTTCGCCTAAAGACCGAGCAAGATCGCGCCTCGCTGGCCGCCGCCGCGACGACCTGAGCCGCCTGGCGACGGGCGCAAAAAAGCCCGCGATCGGATGGATCGCGGGCGAAGGACTGAAAAGAGAGAAAGCTCTCTCTGGAAGAGACTTACTTGATCTCCTTGTGCACGGTGTGGCGCTTCAAGAAGGGGTTATACTTCTTCTTCTCGATGCGCTCGGTGACAGTCTTCTTGTTACGGAAGGTCAGGTAGCGCGAGGTGGGTTTGCCCTCTTTGCGGGCTTCGGTGCATTCAAGGGTGACGAGTTCTTGGGCCATGGTGGGATTGGTTAAAAGGGAAGAAAGCAACGGGCGCGGGAGCGCGGCGCAAGCCTCGATTTATCGGAGTTCCCTTCGTTTACGCAGGGTTCGTGGGGCTTCTGTCGCCTAGACATGGACCCGTCATGCCGCAGACCAAGCCCGAGCGACCTGACGCTGGGTGCCGAGGCCGTCGATGCCCAGCTCGACCACGTCTCCCGGTTTCAAATACAGGGGCGGCTTTTGCCCCAAACCCACGCCGGCGGGGGTGCCGGTGGAAATCACGTCGCCGGGCAGCAGAGTCATGAAGTTGCTCAGGTAGCTCACGATGGTGGGCACGTCGAAGATCAGGTTGGAGGTGTGTCCGCGTTGAAACCCGCGTCCATTGACCGTGAGCCACAGGTTCAGATTTCCGACGTCGGGGATCTCGTCGCGTGTCACCAACCACGGCCCCAAGGGGGCAAACGTGTCGGCGCTTTTGCCCTTCACCCACTGGCCGCCGCGTTCCAGCTGCCACTCGCGTTCCGAGTAATCGTTGTGCAACACATAGCCGGCGATGCAGGCGTGGGCCTCGGGCGGCGTGACGTGGCGGGTGGTGCGGCCGATCACGACGGCGAGTTCGACTTCCCAGTCGGTCTTTTGCGAACCGCGGGGAATCACGAGATCGTCGCAAGGACCGGCAAGCGCGGTGGTCGATTTGAAAAACACCACCGGCTCGGCGGGCGCGGCCATGCCGGACTCCGCCGCATGGTCCCGGTAATTGAGCCCGATGCAGATGATCTTGCTCGGCCGCGCGATCGGCGAACCCAGCCGTGCGGAGTCCGGTATCACGGGGGCGCCGGCAGCGGCGGGAGAAGCCAGCCAGGCGGCGAGTCGTTCCAGACCGCCCGAGGCGAAAAACTTTTCGTCAAAGTCCGAAACTGCGGCCGACACATCGAGTCGCCGTCCGTCGGCGGTCAACACGCCGGGCTTTTCATTTTCGGGAGGTCCAAAGCGGAGGAGTTTCATGGGAAAAACGTTTGGGGGCCGGCGCTAGCGCAGCAGCGTCACACCCCCGTCGATATCGTAGGCCGAGCCGGTGATGAACCCCGCCTCCGCCGAGCAGAGAAAAGCGGCCAGTGCGGCGACCTCGTGCGGCTCGCCCATGCGCCCGATGGGCTGCGAGGCCGAGAGTTTTTGAAACATCTCCGCCTCCCGACCGGGATAGTTTTTGGAAATAAACCCGTCCACAAACGGGGTGTGCACGCGGGCCGGACAGACGCAGTTGCAGCGAATCTTTTTATCCACGAAGTCGCGCGCCACCGAGAGGGTCATGCTCAACATCGCCCCCTTGGTCATGCCGTAGGCGAAGCGGTCCTGCAGGCCAACCTTCGACGCGATCGACGCCAGGTTGAGAATGGCTCCCCCACCCCGCTCGAGCAGTTTGGGGATACCAAAGTGCAAGGTGTGGTAGGCGCCGCGCACGTTCACCGCGTAGAGCCGGTCGAGATCCTCCGCGCTCGTGTTCAGCACGTTTCCCACGTGGGCGATGCCGGCGTTGTTCACGAGGACGTCGAGCGCGCCGATCGATTCGAACGCACGACGCATCGAGTCCGTAGAGGCGACATCCGCCGCCACCACTTCCGCAGAGCCTCCGGCGGCAACGATCGCCGCGACCACCTCGGCTCCCGCCTCAGCCCTGAGCTCCAGAATGATCACATGCGCGCCCTCGGCGGCGAAACGCAGGGCGATGGCGCGCCCGATGCCCGAGCCACCACCGGTGACCAGCACATGTTTGGAAGTGAAACGCGAAGGGAGTTGCATGAGGAAAGGCGCCGCTCAGCCCAGACGATAAACCCGCCCCGCGTTTTCATGAAATAACGCGCGTTTCTCGGCCTCGGAGGCGTCGGCCGTCAGCTCCTCGATGGCATCCATCCATCGCGCCATCCCTCCGGCCAGATCCACCACCGGCCAGTCACCGCCGAACAAAAGACGCGACCAACCGAAACACTCGACCGCATGGGCCACGAAAGGCCGCAAGTGCGCGGTCGTCCATCCGGCGTGGTCCGCCTCGGTCGTCAGGCCGGAAATTTTTGCGACCACGTTGGGCAGGCGGGCGATCGCGGCGAGGTGCGCGCGCCAGGGGTCCAGCAAGCCGGCGCGGATGGGCGGCTTGCCCAGATGATCGAGCACAAAAACGACCTCCGGGCAGAGGCCGGCCAGTTGGGTCACCGACGGCAGTTGGTCCGCGCGGATGCAGATATCGAAGGTCAAGCCATGACGCCCCAGGGAGCGCACACCGGCCACAAATTCCTTCGACAGGCAAAAATCCGGCGCCGTCTCGCCCTGCAGGAGGCGTCGCACGCCCCTGACCTTGGGCCGCGTCGCAAACGCGCGGAGCGCCGTCTCAAGCGCTGCGCCATCCTCGACAGGGGCGAAGGCCACGATGGCATCTATCGCATCCTGACCGGAGACCCAGTCCGTCTCCGCGAGGGCTTGCAACGGAGCGCAGTCGGCCTGGACAAAGACCCTTCGCGTGACGCCTCGCGCCGCCGTCTGCGCGATGTGTTCGCTAACGAAATAGGGCCTGCGCAAAGTCGGCACCGAGTCGAGCCATGGGTAGCTCAGCAGGCTGGGATCCCAGCAGTGCAGGTGGGCGTCGGTGATGGGGGCGTGTGCATGCATGGCCATGGCGTCGATAAATTTTCGTGGAAGATTCAGGGCAGGTGCATGACCTGCTCCATGGGGCGCCATTGCGCGCCGGCCGCCGTGCCGGGCAGGCGAATCTGGCAGGCGTCGGTGAGCGGCCACCACTTGTCGCGCGTAACGGGATCGAGCGCGATCGAACCAAAATCCTTTTCCGGATCGGTGCCGATATAGTCGAAGAACGTGCTGATCAGGTAACGCGCGCCGGCGATTTCCGTCACGTAGATGTTGAAATTGACGATATTCGCGCGGCGAATCGCGGCCACCACCTCGGGCCATACCTCGGCGTGGAGTTCGCGGTAGAGTTTTTCCTTCGCGGGATCCAGCCCCACCACGGAGGCAAAACGCTTCACACCGGGTTCATGTCCGGCAAGCGGAGCGGGATTGCTAGGGCCGTAAATCGGCGCAACCGGCGGCAATGCACCGGACTCGGCCGGCACGGCGGGTTTGGGATTGGCGAAAGAAGACATGGCGAAAAGAAAAACGACCAAGGCGATGGGAACGAGGCGCTTCATAGGCTTAGCGAAAAAAGGCGTAGAGCACCGCCATGCCCGCGATGACGAGGAGCGAAAGCACACGGTAATCCGCCATGCCCGGCCAACCGGGCGAGCGCAGCGGTTCCCAGGGCGACTTCCAGCAGACCGCCCCGGCACGCTGGGCTTCGGTCGCGGGGCGGATCAGGCTGACGGCGACCTGGAAAAGCATGCATGCCACCAAGAGATAAAAGGCCATCAACATGAACGGCACCCGGGCCAGCGCCTGGTCCGGCACCATGGCGTTCAGGGCAAAGACGCCGGCCCCGAGAGCCGAGCCCGCCCAGAGCGTCAGGCGGCCGGAAAGCGCCGTCGCGCCAGGCCAGAAAATGCCGAGCAAGAACACCGAGGTGACCGGCGGGGCGATGTGCGCGATGATCGTGTTCAGGCCGTTGAACAGGCTCTCATAACGGTTCAAC
>JALOTV010000214.1 GCA_025457685.1 Opitutaceae bacterium | reverse complement strand
GATTCGACGCCGCCCAATCGCGCAGATGCGAACGCGGATCGCTGGCGGGGCTCCGCTCCAAAGTCGCCATCAGCGCGCCGCCCGCCTCCGCCACCAGCAGCTCGACATTTTCCGCGATCAGCCGGGCACGACTCTCCACGGAGGAGCGGCGCGATTCCACGGCGGCGCGTTCGCGCTCGGCCACGCGCGCCCGTTCGCGGTGCAGGAGGCCGAGGGCCAGGCCGCCGACCGCAAGCGCGGGCGCGAGCAGGCACAGGCCATAGAGCCAGAGGCGGCGCGTGGTTTTCGTGATCATGGAGGCGTGCTTCTTCTGACCGGCGTATCGATGGCCTGCAACGTCGCGCGCGAGTGACCGCGCCGCCCGTCAGTCCCGGCCGTCGCAGCGGGCTACTCCGCGCGTTGCTGGCTGAAGGTTTGCTCGGTCTCGGCGCGCAGGGCCTTGCGCTTCGCGTTGTCGATGCCGTCGGCCTCCACCGAGTCCGCGATGGCCGCCGCCGGCGCGGCGACCGCCAACACGGTCGCGTTGCCATAACTCCCGCCCAAGGCGATTAGCTCCGCGCCGGTCCGGCGCAGTCGGACGGCGGCCTCCGCCGACCGGCCCGCGTCGACCAGCGCGACGGCCTCCGCCTTGGCCTCGGCCAGTCGGTTCTGCGCGTAGTCCGACTGCACCTCGCGGTTGACGGCGGCGACCACCCGCTCCCGCTCCCGCACGAAACGCGTCTCGACACGCGCTCCCTGGGTGGATGCACGGGCGTCGAGCGCGTCTTCGTAGCGCACCCGGGCCCGCGCCACCTCGCGCACCGCATCGGCGCGGCCCGGCTCCACCTCGACCTCGATCAACGCGAACTTTTCCTGGCCGCCGTAAATCTGGTTCAGCTCGACGACCGCCCGCCCGTCCTCCACCCGCCCCTCGCGGCCGACAATGCGCACCGGCCGCGCGCCGTGCGGAAAATCGATCTCCAGCACGACGCGACGAGCCACGATGCTCAACACGTCGCCGAGCTCTTCGTCGAAGATGCGGGGCAAATCGCGGGCCTGGGCCGCGAAGTAGGTGTTGCCGTCGCTGCGCCGGGCGAGCGCGGCCATCAGGTCCTCGTTGTAGTCCATGCCGAGCCCCACCGTGGTCACCGAAATACCCTGGTCCACGAGTTCGGTGCCGAGACGGCCGAGATCGTCGGCGCTGCGCGGCCCCACGTTGGCCTGCCCGTCGGACATCAGGATAACGCGGTGGGTGCGCAGGTCCTCCAGGTGGCGGCACAGTTGTTCCGCACCGAGCACCACGCCGGCGTGCAACGCGGTATGGCCCGAGGCGTCGATGCCCTCGATGGCCGCCTCCAGTCCGGCGCCGTCCCCGACGCGGCGCGCCGGCACGAGCACCCGCGCCTCGCGATCAAACACCACCAGGGACACCACGTCGTCGCGCCCCAGCCGGCGCACCGCGGCGAGGGCGGCCTCGCGCGCCCGCTCGATGCGCTCACCCGACATCGAGCCGGATTTGTCGATGACCAGGGCCACGTTCACCGGCGCGCGTCTGGCGGTCGGGCGTCGCACCCCGTCGAGCGCGACTTTGACGATCACGGTCTCACGCGACTCGGCGGGCAGCACGGGACGATCGAGCTCGACCCGCAGTCGCACGGGCTCGACGGCGGCGGAGCGTTCGGAGGCGGAGGCGCTAAAAAGCCACCCGGAACAAAGTCCAAGCGCGGCAAGAGGGAGAAGGAAGAGGCGTTTCATGACCTCCACAGTCTAGCGCGCCGGCCGCCCGAAGGTGTCAGACGCAGGTCACGAAGTTGTCAGGCCTTTGTCAGGCACGCCGACCGTTCCGGCGACGCAGGGCGCGCGGGCTCGCGCCAAAGGTGGAGCGAAAGACCCGATTGAACTGCGAGATGGAGGCAAAGCCGCAGGCCCGCGCCACCTCCGCGACCGGCCGCGGGTCGTCCTCCGCCAGCATGGCCCTGGCCCGCTCGGCCCGATAGCGCGCCACATAATCCACCAGGCGCAGCCCGGTAGCGTGGTGAAAAACACGGCTGAGATGCGCCGCGCTCACCCCGAGCCGACTCGCCAGCAAGGGCACGCGCAACGACCGGGCATGCTCCGCATGCACGATACGATAAGCCCGCTCCACCAAATCCGGCACCCCGGGTGACGCACCGGCCAGATGCTCCGTCATCGCCCGCCCCACCCTTTCCGCGCCCGCCGCCAGCACCCTCGCCAAGGCCGCCCGCCGCGCCGCCCCGCACTCCGGCGCGGCCGTCCGCCAGCGCGCGATATACGCCGCGCTCCAATCCACGCCCTGGCGCGCCAACAAGTGCCGCGCGCGATTGGTCGTCTTGGCCGTTTCCGCGCCTTCCCGCAAACCCGCCACCAGAAAATGTCCGGCGAGGACACCGCCCACCGCCACCGGCACCAAGACCTCCACCAACCCCGCGTCGCAGGTCGCCTCGGCGGGCGCGGCCGAAGCACGCTCGCGCAGTTTTTGGCGAAACGCCGCGCACGCACGGCATCCCGCCGCCTCACGCCCCAAGCGCGCGCAAAACTCCACCGGCTCGGGCGCCGAAGCGCGTCCCGAATCCACCGCGGCCGGGCCGGCTGCCGACGCGACCGCAGGCCAGAAACGCACCGCCACCCCCGCCAGCAACGACACGTCGGCCAGGAACGCCCGCAAGTCCGGCAGGGCCGACAACCGATCGGCGAGGGCTTGGCGAACCACCAGGGGCATGGGCGTCATTCACTTGGGTCATTGCTCAAAACACGATCACAAATGCGCATATTCTGATGCCATGTTTTGCGCATCCTGCGCCAAGCGGTCGGCAGCGCAACGCCCGCGCTTGCGTTAAGGTCATCGCGCCATGAACGCACCGCTCACCGCCTCCGCCTCTCCCACCATTCGCTCCGCAGCGCCCGCCGCGGTTTTCCGACTGCCCTACGCCTTGCCGCCCGAGGCCGAGGCCATCCTCGCCGCCGCGCCCAAGGTCACGCTGGCGCGCAGCGTGGACGACCTCGTCGCCCTCGCGGTGCGCGACGCCAAGCACGGCTGGCACGAGGTCGCCTATGAGGTTTCAGGCAAGGGCCGCGTGCTCGAGGCCCGCGCCTGCAAGGTCCGCAACGGCATCGCCGCCAACTACGTCGAGCCCTATATGCGTCGGCGCGACCCCGACTGCATGGTCATCGGCGACGAGCGTCCGACCGACAAGCCCACCTACCGCGCGCAGTTCGGAGCCGAGTTCGCGCCGCTGCGCGAGGAGACCTTCGCGTGGCTGAAGACCCAGCCGCTGGCGGTGTTCCCCTTCATCGCTGGCGTGAAGGGCAAGGGCACCCACGCCCTCGTGATCGCGCCGGACAACGCCGGTTTCTTCGCCCTCGGCCTCGCCCTGCTCCAGGGCATGCTCTCGCCCGACGAGGTGCCTGCCGACTTCAAGCCCGGCGCCATCATCTACGTCGCGCCGCCCTTCCGACACACCCACTTCGCGGGCAAGCAGATCGTCGTGCACAACCGCCGCGAGGGCCTGCACGAGTTGTTCAGCTACAATCTCTACCCCGGCCCGAGCGCCAAGAAGGGCATCTACGGCGTGCTGCTCAACCTGGGCGAAACCGAGAGCTGGACCACCATCCACTGCTCGACCGCGCAGGTCATCACGCCCTACGGCAACAAGCTGGTCATCTCCCACGAGGGCGCGAGCGGCGGCGGCAAGAGCGAGATGCTCGAGCACATCCACCGCCAGCCCGACGGCAGCCTCCTGCTCGGCCGCAACCTCGTGACCGGCGACGAGCGCACCGTCATCCTGCCGCGCGCCTGCGATGTGCGTCCCGTCACCGACGACATGGCGCTGTGTCACCCGTCGCTCCAGAAGGGCAAGGGCAAGCTCGCGGTGGTGGACGCCGAGGACGCCTGGTTCGTGCGCGTCAACCACATCCACGCCTACGGCACCGACCCGCATCTCGAGGCGCTCACGCTCAAGGCCGGCCTGCCGCTCTTGTTTCTCAACATCGATGCGCACCCGGGCGCGACCGCGCTGATCTGGGAACACATCGAGGACGCGCCGGGCAAGCCCTGCCCCAATCCGCGCATCGTGCTGCCGCGTGCCCTCGTGCCGGGCGTGGTGGACGGAGCGGTGGACGTTGATGTGCGCAGCTTCGGCGTGCGTTGTCCGCCCTGCACCCGCGAGACGCCGACCTACGGTATCCTGGGGCTCTTCCACGTGTTGCCGCCCGCGCTCGCCTGGCTGTGGCGTCTGGTCGCCCCGCGTGGCCACGCCAACCCGAGCATCGTGTCGAGCGAGGGCATGTCATCCGAGGGCGTGGGCTCCTACTGGCCCTTTGCCACCGGCCGCCGGGTCGACCAGGCCAACTTGCTGCTCGACCAGATAACCGCCCACCCGGAGGTGCGCTACGTGCTCATCCCCAACCAGCACGTGGGCGCGTGGGAAGTGAGCTTCATGCCGCAGTGGATCACGCGCGAATACCTCGCGCGCCGCGGCGGCGCGAAGTTCGAGGACGGCGAGCTCCGCCCCTCGCGCTGCCCGCTCCTGGGCCGCACGCCGCACAAGATCCAGGTCGAGGGCGGCACCATCGGCTCGTGGTTCTTCGAGGTGGACTTGCAGCCCGAGGTGGGCGAGGCCGCCTACGACAAGGGCGCGGATTTGCTCAACGAGTTCTTCGCCCGCGAGCTGGCCGCCTTCCTCACGCCCGACCTCGATCCGCTCGGCCGCCGCATCATCGAAACCTGCCTGGCCGGCGGCACGCTCGCCGACTACGAGGCCCTGATCCCGCACGAAACGGAAACGCGTTGAGCCGTCGGGTCTGAAACCAACCACCCGCCGCCGCCGGATGCTCCCGGCGGCGGCGTCGCGTTTACACGCGGCTCAAGCGTCCGTGCGCAGCCGAGCATAGATGCGATGGCTGACAAAATGGTCGTAGAGCCACTCGGCGTCGCGGGCCACGCCCTCGAAACGAAAGCCGCACCGCTCCGCCACTGCCGCGCTGGCGGTGTTGCCCTCCGCGCAGGCGATGACTTGGCGGTGCAGGTCCCGCTTGGCGAAACCATAGCTCACCAGCGCCGCCACGCAGCGGCTGGCGATGCCGCGCCCCTGTGCGTCGGCCGCGAGCCAATAGCCGATCTGCGCGGAGCGGTTCACCCCGTCGATGCGGTTATAGCCGCACAGACCGACGATCAGGGTTTGCTCGAATATCGCGCAATGCAGGCCCTTGCCCGCCTCCGCCTCTTGTCTTGCGAAGTCGATAAATCGCCGTGTCGCCGCCGGCACGCGGTTCTGGTCGAGCCAGGGCAACCAACGCCGCAGATGCGCGCGATTCGCCTCCACCAATGCGAAAAGTTCCTCGGCATCATCAGGCTGCACCGCGGCGAGCCGCAATCCGGCGTCGACTGGAAGAGAAATCATGGGAGATCCTTTGCCCGCGAATACAACCGGGAATCAAACGAGAATGTAACGCCAAATAGGCGTTTATGGCCATTGAATCCGCGGCCACCCGCCCCTTGGATGGCTGACGTATGTCCGATTCCCCCGCCTCCCGTGTGCCTGTCGAAGAGCACTTCTCGCTCCCTCTTTTTATCCTGACCGTAGTCGGCTGCCTCGGCGCCATCGGCGTCGTCTTCTGGGCCGTCGCG
>JALOTV010000018.1 GCA_025457685.1 Opitutaceae bacterium | reverse complement strand
TTTGCCGGGAGGTTGGCGGCTTTGCGGAGTTCGACGTGGCCGTCGAAGAAGACGTAGTTGCGGCCGTCTTTGTGGGGCATGGGCACGGCGTCGGGGGCGTCGGCGGCGGGGATGAAAGACGTGGAGTTGCTGTAGTTCACGCTGTCCATGTCGGTGATCATCCAGATCTTCGACAGGCCCCCGACTTCGCGCCACGGGGTGCCGTCGGCCATGGTGCCGGAACTGGAGGGGCCGGCGGCGGTGCCGTTGGCGATCTCGGCGATGCGCTTGGGGCGGCGTTCGGTGGCGGTGCCGGAATCGTTGCCGAAAAAATTCACGGGGTTGGTCTTCACCAGGTTCGAGAAGCCCTGGCCGCGGTTGTTGACCAGGTAGTTCATGCGGTTGTTGGGGCTGGCGCCGTCGCGGGTGGTGGCGCGCTGGCCGGCGGTGTTGCCCGGGCAGAGCCAGAGGTCGGCGGAGCGGCCGGTGCCGATGTAGCGGGAGATGTGGTTGGAGAGCTGGGCGCCGGCGTCGGTGAAACTCACGCCGGCGGCGGTGGAGGGCTCGCGGATGCCGCGGAAAATGCCGAGCCAGTCGCCGTTGGCGGCGCGGCCGGAGGGGAGCATGTCCTTGTTGTCCTGGGCGTAGAGGATGACGCCGAGGGCGATCTGGCGGAGGTTGGCGGCGCAGGCGCTGGTCTGGGCGGTCTTGCGCACCGAGCCGACCGTGGGGATGAGGATGGCGGCGAGGATGCCGATGATGGCGATGACGGTGAGCAGCTCGATGAGCGTGAACCCGCGTCGGGTGGTGATCAAAAAGCGTCGGTGAGTGTGAGAGATCATGGGCGATGGGGTAATTGCAGCGGCTGTGCCCGGGGGGTGACGTAGAACTACGCCACGCGGGGCGGGAAAACTTGGATGGCGATGGGGGACGGGCGTCACCACGAGGGGGGAAGTGTCGACCGTGGGCAGAGTTTAGCCGAGGGGGCGGTGTTTGGCCATGGGGGGGAGCTACGCCATGCCGCCGCCGCTGCGGCGGCATGGCGTGGCGAATGACCAATCACTAATGACGAATGACCAATGGCGGAGGGGCCTCGAAGCGGAGGGCGGGGGGGCGAAAAAAAAGGCCCGCTACCTTGAGGGTGGCGGGCCGGGGCGGGTGGAATCCAAGGGGCGCGGTCAGGGGTTGGCGGGCAGGTCGTCGAGGCGGCGGGATTCGACGTGGCCGTCGAAGAAGGCGTAGTTGCGGGCGTCCTTGTGCGGGGGCGGGATGGCGTTGGGGGCGCCGGCGGCGGGCATGCCGACCTGGCCGCCGTAGTTGGTGCTGTCGGTGTCGCTCAGCATCCAGAGTTGGCTGGGCTCGGAAACGCGGCTGACGGTGCCGGACAGGAGGGGTTTGTTGATGCTTTTGGGGGTGGCTTCGGGTGAGCCGGGCGCGGCGCCGGTGTCGCCGAAAAAGTAGGCGGGCGAGGTCTGGCTCTGGTTGTTGCAGAGGTAGGTGGTGCCGTTGGTGGTGGCTTCCCAGCCGGCGCGGTTGCCGGGGCAGCGCCAGAGGTTGGCGCGGCCGGTGGAGAGGTAGTTGGCGATGAGGCCGGAGAGCTGGCGGTTGTTGATGTCGCTGCTGACGACCACGGTGACGCTTTTGCCCTCGGTGGCGGCGGTGGGGTCCACGATGCCGCGGAAGGTGCCGGTGAACTGGCCGGCGGCGTTGCGGCCGGAGGGGAGGAGGCCCTTGTTGTCGTTGGCGTAGGCGAGCACGGCCAGCGACATCTGGCGGAGGTTGGAGGCGCAGGCGCTGGACTGGGCGGTCTTGCGGACGGCGCCGACGGTGGGGATGAGGATGGCGGCGAGGATCCCGATGATGGCGATGACGGTGAGCAGCTCGATGAGGGTGAAGCCGGCGGTCGGGGCGGGGCGGGGGACGCGGCGGGCTGTCGGGATCGAGGGCATGAGGCTCAGGGCAGGAGGGTGATGGCGACGTCGTCCAGGCCTATGCCATGGTCCGCGCCGCGGTTGTTCACGTCGAACCAACGCAGCCAGAGTGTCTCGCCGGGAGCGAGCGCAAGTCCGCGGACGGTGATGTCGAAGGGGGTGGTGTTTTCGGAGGCGTTGCCGTCGAGGGAGCGGGCGGAGCCGGTTTCGCCGGGGCCGGCTTGCGGGGTGGAGTAGGTCGCGCCGGGCAGGAGCGTCCAGATGCCGTTCACGAGGTCGTCGCCGCCGATGCGGTAGGAGGCGGTGAGGGTGTTCTGAATCGCAGGGGTGACGGTGAGGCGCCAGAGTTCGACGCGGTAGGCGACGCGGAGGGTGTCGAGGGTGGCGTCGGTGCGATTGACGAGGGCGACGCCGTAGAAAATGCCGCCGGAGTTGACGCCCGGGCAACGCTGGTCGGTGGGCTGGCTGCCGAGGGCGGCGTCGGGCGGAGTCTTCGAGGTGGTAAGGGTGTGGCTGCGGTAAAAATAAAACGCGCTGTCGAGGCGGCCGGGGCCGGTGGTGGGCAGGATGTTGTCGGGGGCGCTATGGCCGCCGAGGCTGCCGTCGTAGAGGGCGGCGAACCAGCCAGGGATGGTGACGTTGTCCGTCCAGGGCTGGGCGAGGGTCGAGTTGGCGGCGAGGATGTCGAAGGTCTGCACGTAGGCTTCGCCGGCGCGCGGGTAGGCGACCTGGGCGAAGACGGGGGAGGCGGAGAACAGGGCGGCGAAGGCGAGGAGGAGACGTGGCGAGATCATGGGCGACGTAACCAGTCTAGCCGGAAGGCGGCGGCCGTGAAAGGGGGACGGCTACGCCATCGCCGCCAGCGTCGGCCGGCGCGGGCGGCTCGAAGCGCGGGGCGCGCGTAGTCAGGGGGCGGATACGCGCACGCGCAGGAAGCGGCCGGGGCGGAGGGCGAACGGGACGGAGTCGGTGAAGCGCACGCCGCCCTCGCTTTCGACGACCGCGGCTCCGGGGGAAAGGATGGTCCAGGAGGAGTCGGCGGAGGTGCGTCGGGCGAGGGGTTGCCATGCGCCGAGCTGGTCGGTGCCCTCGATGGTCCAGACGAGATCGGAGGCGTCGGTCTCGCGCAAAAAAGTCAGGGTGAGGCGGCCGGCGTCCAGGCCCACGCGGTGGCGCGGGGCGGCGGCGGGGCGCAGCGGGTGGGCGGCGAGGCCGTATTCGAGGAAGAGAGGGAGGCCGTCGCCATCGGAGTCGGCGGTGGCGGCGGAGCCGGATGGGAGGGCGTTGGCGGCGAGCCAGGACGCATAGGAAATGCGGCCGAGGGCGAGGGCGGAGAGTTCGGTATGGGGCAGGGCGCGCTGGTAGATCCGGATGTCGCGCATGCCGCCGGTCAGGAAGCCGCCGCTCGCGCCCGAGGAGGGTTGCCAGCCGAGCCAGAAAAGTTCGCCGGCGGCGAGCGAGCCGGTGCGTCCGGTGGCGGTGCGGCGCAGCACGCCGTCGATATAAACCCGGGCGGTGCCGTCGGCGCCGACGGAGAGAGCGTAGTGGCGCCAGACGCCGTCGAACCAGGTGAGCGGGGACGTGCGCGCGACGTCGAGGGCGTTGGTGGCGAGGCCGGGGAGGTTAGTGCGGAGGGAAACGGTGCCGTTGGAGACGTTGGTGGTGGCGAAGTAGAGGTGGAGCGAGCCCGGGGCGGAGCGCGTGCCGTAGGACACGAGGTTGGACTGGGAAACGGTGCCGGAGGGATCGAGGCGGAAGAAGAACGCGAGGGTGAAATCGCCGGCGGGATCGGGGGTGAAGCGCGGCAGGGCGACGGTGTCGTCCACGCCGTCGAAGGCGAGGGCGGGGGCCTGTCCGGCGGAGGCGACGAAGGTGGCGGCGGGGCCTGATGCGTCGGCGTTATTGGCGGGTAGGGTGGTGGCGTGGCGGGCGAGGCCGGCGCTGTCGCGGGCGATGTTGCCCTCGAGGTCGCCGCGCAGCCAGGCGGACAGGCCGGAGGGAAGGTCGTCGTCGCGAATCTCTATGGATGCAGAGGCGGGCAGCCCGGCAAGGTGGGTGGCGCCGGTGGCGACGGCGAGAGTGAGGGTGCGGCCGGGCTCGGGGCGGCCGTCGTCGATGAGGGGAACGAGGACATCGAGCGCGAGGGCGCCGGCGGGGAACGTGGCGGCGGCGGGCGCGTCGTCGTAGTCGGCGCCCGGTCTGGCGGTGCCGGACCACTGGAGCGGGACGGTGAGGGCGGACGCGGCCTGGGTGCGGGTGAGGCGGAAGCGCGCGGCCGGGGCGGACTCGCTCACGGCCGCGTCGAGTGCGGTGCCGCGCACGATCTGGCTGACGCCGTCGCCGAGGACGAGGGTGAGCGGGGTGGTGTCGGCCGTCTGGGTGGCGGTGGGAGCAAGGGTAAGGGTGATCGTGCGGTCGCCGAAGGCGGGGCCGGCCGGGCGCGGGGTAAGGGTGATTTCGGCGGTGGTCTGGCCGGCGGCGAAGAAGACGTTGGTGGAGAGCGAGGACGTGTAGTCGCCCGAGGTGCCGCGCACGGCGGTGCCGCCGAGGGTGAAGGCAAGGTTGGTCGAAAGTCCCAGCCAGCCGGTGCGGCGCACGGTGAGCACGAGCGGCGCGCCGCCGCGCGCGAGCACGGAGGCGGAGGGCGGGTCGAAGCGCGAGAGCGAGAGGGTGCCGAGGGAGTAGCCGTAGTTGTCCCACAAATACGGCTGCAGGGCGCCGGCGAAGCTGGAGGCGAAGTCCGCGCGCGAGGCGGCGGAATCGCGCAGGCCGGTCCAGTGGGTCTCGAGCTGGACGCCGTGCACGGTGTCGTTGTCGACCAGGCAGGAATGGGCGCGGACGATGTAGCCGCCGTTGAAAAAATCGGCGGTTCCCGGGGAAGGCCAGTCCGGGGAGGGCCAGGCCGGCGCGCCGCGGCGGGTGAGCAGATCGCCCAGGCTGCGGGGGCCGCGCAGGAGCTCGGGGAAGGGCAGGCCGGGCCGGGCGAGGGCGAGGGTGCGCAGCGTGCTCATCCAGGCGTAGCCCGGGTGCTGGAGCGCGGCGTCGGTCACGTTGAGTTCGGGGTTGCCGAGGGCGTAGCCGAGCTCGACGCGCTGGATGTCGTGGCCGTGGCCGTGGAGGTCGAAAACGTGGCCGAAGCCGAACTCGGCGCGGGCGCTTTGGCGGGAGGCTTCGACGAAGGCGTGAAACTCGCGCCAGGCCTGCTCGGCGAAAACGTTGCCCTGGGCGGCCTCGACGATCTCGCGGTTGGGGTCGAGCTTGGTGCGGCGAAGGTGGGAGATGATCAGGTGCGGGCGGCGGCCGGTGCGGGCGACGATCTCGTCGTAGCACGCGATGGCGAGTTCGCGGGTGTTGGTGTCGGTGACGGTGGTGCCGTAGGTGCGGTCGGGGATCTCGGCCGGGGTGAGGTTGCCGCCGTGGCCTGCGGTGATGATGACGGGAAGATCGCCGGCGCGGTATTCGATGTAGTCGTTGCGCCCGAAGTAGGTCTGGCCCGCGACGTAGGGCTGGGCCGGGGAGAGCGCGGCGAAGAGCAGCCAGACGGTGGCGAGGACAAACAGACGCATGGGGCGGACCTAGCGGGGAGCGGGGGCGGAGGTCGAGACAAGCGGCGCACAGGCGTCCTCGCAACCGGCGATGTCGTCCTCCTCGAACGGAGAGGCGGGGCCGGGGAGGGCGAAGGCGTAGGTCGCGGGGTTGTTCAGGTAGTGGAGCAAGGTGGCGGCGAGGGTGGCCGACAGGCGGGCGCGGTTGGCCTCGGTGTCGCGCATGCCGGGGTAGGGCAGCTCGATCTGGACGGCCGAGACGGCGTCGGCGGCGCCGGCGCGCGAATGGACACGCACAATGTAGCCGCCGCGATAAAACTCGGCGTCGCCGATGCGGGGCCAGGCCGGCGAGGGCCACGCGGGGTAGCCGGCCCGGGTGAGCAGGGCGCCGAGGCTGTCGGGTCCGCGCACGAGGTCGGACAAGGCGAGCTCCGGTCGGGACCGCGCGAGGGGGCGCAGGGTGCTCAAGGCGACGTATTCCGCCTGGTCGAGCTCGGGGTCGGGCCGATCCAGCTCTTCGCGGCCGAGGGCGTAGCCCAGCTCGATGCGCGGGATTTCGTGGCCGTGGCCGTGGACGTCAATGAGCAGGCCGCGACCGTGGGCGGCGATCACGGCGGCGCGCGCCTCGGCGATGAAGTCGTGGAACTCATGCCAGGCTTGGCCGGACAACGCATTGCCCTGGGCGGCTTCCTCGAGGGGGCGGTTGACGTCGAGTTTGCGCCGGCGCAGGTGGCAGATCACCACATGCGGACGCAGGCCGCCGGTGAGGGCGACGATCTCGTCGTAGGTGGCGAGAGCGATCTCCCGAGTGTGGCGATCTGTGCCACGGCTGCCCCAGGTCCGGTCGGGTAGTTCGTCCGGGGAAAGATCCCCGCCGTGGCCCGCGACGAGGATGAGCGGCATGTCGCCTGGGCGGTATTCGATGTAACGCTCGCGGCCGAAGCGGGGCTCGATCGCCGCGAAAACCTCCGCGCGGGCCAGATTCGCAAACGCGAACCATGCGGCGAGCAACGTGAGCAGAAACGGCGAGGCGGGGAGGCGCATGCCTGCGGGTGGGGCGGACCGGGGGCGGTTGGACGGACCGGGGAAATTATTCCCCGGCGGAGCCGGCGGCCCAGAGCAGGGCGCGCGGGATCATGTTCTCGAGGCCCGGGGTGTTTTCGGGGTGGGGGCTGGAGACGAAGACGCGACCCTCGCCAAAGGTGCCGACAGCCATGGCGGGGCTGCCGACCTGGATGCCGACGGGAGTATCGTTTTTGGCGATCTCGGTGAGGAAGGTGGCGACGGGGGTGTAGTCGGGGATATCCGCGCGACCGGCGGGCACGAGGATGGGGCCGTTGTTGTAGCGGACCTTGAAGGAATCGGAGACCGATCCGAAAAGCGGTTCGCCGGCCTCCTCCAGCTTGAGATCGAGGAAGGCCTGGCCGCGGCGCCATTTGGATGAGGCGGTGCGGGCGTCGAGGATGCCGAGGCCCCAGCTGAAGTTGGCGCAGGCGAGGTAGGCGCCGGCGCAGACGCCGACGTAGCCGCCGCCCTTGCTCACGAAGTTGCGCACGTTTTCCCGGCCGGCGTCGCCGATGGCGTTGCCCTGACGCGAGCCGCTGCCGCCGGAGAACACGATCACGTCGAAGTGGGCGGACAGGTCCGTGGTGGCGATGTCCTGGGCCTTCACGCGGCTGATGCGGATGCCAGGCAGTTGGCGCGCGCTGGCCTCGACGTTGTCCACGCCCGGGGCGCCGGGTCCCTCATACATCGCGACGCGGATGGGACGGACGGCGGCCGGGGCGGCAACGATGGTCTGGTGCTTGTTAATGTCGGGCGGGATGACGAAGGGCTTGGCGGCGGCGGGCTCCGGCGGCTCCTCCTGGGCGAAGACGGGGGAGAACGCCAGGGTGGCGAGGGAGGCGAGGACGAGACGGGCGAGCATTTGCATAGGGGGGAAAGGGAAGGGTTGGGGTGGGGTGGAGGGGCGAATGGATGAAAGCAGGGACAGCAAACCATGCTCCCCGGGCATGGCGTGGAACTACGCCCCGGAGCACCCTGACGGGCGGAACGCGGGGAGGGGTGAACGCGGAGCGGGCGGGGCCATGACCGGAGAATAGCCGCAACTCACGCCGGCGTGCAGCCGTCGAGGCTACGCCGGCCGAAGGAGTAGGACTACGCTACGCCGCGAAGGCGGTTTTGCGGGGTGTGGGGCCGGCGGCCGTGCCGGAGGGATCAGTAGAACACCTTGCGGTCGAGGGAGCGGTATTGGATGGCCTCGAGCAGGTGGGGGGCCTCGACGCGTTCGCTGGCGGCGAGGTCGGCGATGGTGCGGGCGACTTTGAGGATGCGGTCGTAGGCGCGGGCGGAGAGCGAGAGTTGTTCCATCGCCTGCTGCAGCAGGTCGCCCAGCGTGGAATCGAGCGGGATGTGCTGGCGAATCTGCTGGTGGCTCATGCGGGCGTTGCTGGTGGCGGACGTGCCCTTGAAGCGGGCCAGCTGGCGCTCGCGGGCGGCCTGTATCCGCGCGGCCATGACGGCGGAGGATTCGCCGGGGGCGGAGTCGCGCAGATCGGAGATGCTCACGGCCGGCGCCTCGACGTGGAGGTCGATGCGGTCGAGCAGTGGGCCGCTGATGCGGGCGCGGTAGCGCTGGATCTGCGGCGGCGAGCAGCGGCACTCGTGCTTGGGGTCGCCCAGGTAGCCGCAAGGGCAGGGATTCATGGCGGCGACAAGCATGAAGCCGCAGGGCAGGGTGATCTTGCCCGCGCTGCGCGAGATCGTGACCTGGCCGTCCTCCAAGGGCTGCCGTAAAACTTCCAGGGCGGAGCGCTTGAACTCGGGCAGTTCGTCGAGGAACAGCACGCCGTGGTGGGCGAGGGAGATTTCGCCGGGGCCGGGGATGGAGCCGCCGCCGATGAGGCCGACGTCCGAGATGGTGTGGTGCGGGGTGCGGACCGGGCGGCGGCCGAGCTGGCGGGCGTGGCCGAGGGTCTGGCCGGCGGCGGAGTGGATGGCCAGGATCTCGAGCGCCTCGTCCAGGGTGGGCGGGGGCATGATGGACGGCACGCGTTTGGCGACCATGGATTTGCCCGAGCCGGGCGGGCCGACCATGATGAGGTTGTGGTTGCCGGCGACCGCGACCTCGACGGCGCGGCGCAGGGCGTGCTGGCCCTTGACCTCGGCGAAGTCGCCCGAGGGCTCGGGGGCGGCGCGCTCGACCGCGAGCGCGGCGGAGTGGGCGAGGGGCGCGAGCGGGGCGCGGCCGGAGAGGAAGCGCGCGGCCTGGTCGAGCGACTGTATCGGATAAACGGATACGCCCTCGACCAGGGCGGCCTCGGGCGCGCAGTCGGCGGGGAGGAGCAGGCCCTTGCAGCCGCGGGCCCGGGCGAGGCGGGCGAGGGCGAGCGCGCCGCGCACGGGGCGGGTGGCACCGGAGAGGCTGAGTTCGCCGGCGATGAGGTAGTCGCCGATGTCGGGCGCGGCGAGCTGGCCGGTGGCGACGAGGATGCCGAGGGCGATGGGAAGGTCGTAGAGCGGGCCTTCCTTGCGCAGGTCGCCGGGGGCGAGGTTGATGGTGGTGCGGGTGCGCAGGCCGCCGTAGCCGGAGTTGGCGAGGGCGGAGAAGACGCGGTCGTCGGACTCCTTGACGGCGGCGTCGGGCAGGCCGACGAGGATGAGTTTGAATTCGCCGGATTCGCCGTGGTTGACCTCGACGTGGACGGGGAGCGCCTCGATGCCCTGAAGCGCGGCGGAGAAGAGCGTGGCCAGCATGGATGGCGCGGTGCGGTGAAAAAGGGTGGGGCGCGGGAGGATCAGGCCGCGCCCGCCGGGTGGCGGCGGGCCAGGATGGCGAGGTTTTCCTCGATGGCGGTGAAGTAGGGATTGGGCGCGTCGGGTCGCGCGGCGCGCATGAAGCGGTGCACGCCGCCGAAGTCGCGCTCCAGTTTGGGTTGCACGAACTTGGCCCAAAAGGCGGGCGTGGCGGCGAGGAGCTGGGCGAGGGAGGTGAACTGGCGCTGCGCGATGGGCACGCCGTTGAACTCGTCGGCCTCGGCGAACTCATCGAAGAGCGAGGGGAGTTTGTCGGGGTATTCGGGCGCGGCCATCTGACCCAGGTAGTCGGCGGTCGCGACCATGCAGGCGATGGTGCGGGCGTGCTCGGAGCCGAAATTCGCGGCGGCGGGATTGCCCGAAAGGCCGGTGCAGCGGATGGCGCCGATGATGTCGTCCACCTCGGGTTTCACGCAGCCGAAGGTGGGGAGAATGGAGGCGGCGAGCGCGCAGCTGCGCAGCACGTGGCACTGGGTGTATTTCGCGCCGATGCCAGTGTCGTCGCCCTTGGTCTTCAGGTAGCCGGTATCGTGCAGCATGATGGCGGCAAAGCCGAGGGCGGCCTCGCGCGGGGTCAGAGGCGCGGGATCAGGCTCGGCGAGGCGCAGGCCGGCGACGAGATCGAGATAGGCCCAGGCCGCCTGCAGGGTGTGTTGATAATCGTGGTAGCGAAGGTCGTTGGGCTGATAGCTCCAGTAACGGCCTGAATTCAGGCGATCGGTGACATCGCAAACCTGGCGGACGAACCGTGCTTCCGCATCGGTGGTGGCGAGATCGTTCAGAGCGCGTTCCAGCACGATGGGGATCGCTTTGACGTCGCCGAGCAGCCTGGGATCAAACGCGGAGTGGGTCCCGGTGGAGCGGGATGACGTCTTGTGCTGCACGGTCTCGGGGGTAATGAGTAGCGCGAGGGGCGAGCAAGCCCAATCACGCCTTCACTTTGCATATATGCTCATCGGTCTAACAGGAGGAATAGGCTGCGGTAAATCCACCGCTGCCGCGGCGTTTGCGCAGCTGGGCTTTCGGGTGCGCGACACGGACAGGATCGTGCGCGAGCAGGTCTTGACCGCGCGTGAAGTGCTCGACGAGGCGCAGGCGCGTTGGGGCGCGGGGGTAATCGCGGGTGACGGGGCGCTGGATCGGGCAAAAGTGGGGGAGATCGTGTTCGCGGATGCGCGGGAGCGGTCGTGGTGGGAAGGGGTGGTGCACCCGCGGGTGGGAAAAATCTGGCGCGGCGAGGTGGCGGCGGAACCGCAGGCGGAGTGGGTGGTGGAGATACCTCTGCTGTTTGAGGCGGGGCTGGAAAAAGGGTTTGATTTCATCGTGTGCGTGGGCGCCAATCACACCACGCAACTGGCCAGGGTGACCGCGCGCGGGATTACACAAGCGCAGGCCGAGTTGCGAATCGCGTCCCAACTCCCCTTGGAAAAAAAACTTTCATTCGCTCACGTCGTGCTTTGGAATTCCGGCTCCGAGGCGTTCTTGCAGGCCCAAGTGGCGGAGTGCGCCCGACGGCTGCGCGGGGTGAGGGGTTGAGGTATCAACCGGCTCTATCGCCGGTCGGCGATGATGGAAGTCGCTGAAAAATAAAATTTAGTAACATTTTTATCCACATGGACGAACAGGATTCTCCTCTCGGCACCGAGGCCGGCAGCCTCGCCAAAAAGACCCGCAAAGCTCCCGTGCGCCGCGCTCGCGGCGCGGCGGCATCGGCCACGGACCAAGCGGATGCGGCTGCGCCAGTCAGCGTGCTTGCGGAGAGCGGCGATTCGTCGTCCAGCGAAGCGGCCTCGGGAGGCGGCGCGGAGGCCAAGCCGGCTCGGCGCGCACGCAGCCGGCGTGGGCCGCGGGTCGCGGAAGCGGCGGGCGAGGCGGGCGAGGCGGCGGACTCCGCCGCGAAGGTCGAGGCGGGCGGCGATGCCGACCTGTTCACGGATTTTGGCGGGGGCGGCGCGCCTTTCGTGGCGTCGTTTTCCCCGGACGATACTGACCATGCCCCTGCGGCCGAGCCGGCGGCGGACGCGGCGCGCGGCGGCGAGCAGTCGTCCGATGCGCCGTCTGCCCACGCGGGCGTAAACGAGAACGAGTCGGCGACGGATAACCGGCCAGTTTTCGTGCCACAGGTTTCCGGCGCGGCTCCGCACGCGGCGGGCGCCGGCTTCGGCGACGGGCAGGGCGGCCAGGCGCGCGAGGAGCGCAAGAGCTGGTGGGAGCGCAAAAAGGAGAAAAAGCGCCTGAAGTGGCTGGAGCGCCAGCAAGCTGCCGCCGCAGGTGGACACTCCGGACCGAGCGGCGCAGGCGGCCAAGGCGGGCCGGCTCCGCACGGTGATCGCGGCGGCGCTCCGCATGGTCAGGGCGGAGGCGCGCCCGGATTTGGCGGTCGTGGCGAGGGCCGCGGCCGGGATCGTGGCGAGCGGGATCGCGACCGGCCGATGGCGCAGCCTCCGCCGCCCTCGTTGCAGGGGCCGGTGGGCGGGTTGCCGGACGCATCGAGATTTTCCGACATCGCGGCGCTCGACGCCATGGCCGCCGAGGTGAGCCAGGCGGCTGCGCCACTCGATCTCGCGGCCATCCATGCTTCGTCGGCCGGGGATTTGGCGGCGCGACTTCGCGACCTTGGCGAGACGGTGACGGGCATGCCGCCGCGCCGCGCCTTGGCGGAGCAGTTGTTCGCTTGGGCGGCGCGGGAGAAGCGCGGTTTTGTCGAGCGCGGCCTGCTCGACCTCACCGACGCCGGGCACGGGTTTATCGTCCACATCTGCAACAGTTACCGGCTCTCGATCGAGAGCACCTACGTGCCGCCCGCGCTGGTGAAGCGCCATGGGTTGCGGCGCGGGCAGGAGATCGAGGTGGTGGCGCTGCCGCCGCAGGCGGGCGAGCGTTGCCCGGCCGCCGTGCACGTGCGCTCGGTGATGAACACGACGCCCGAGTCGGCGCGGGAGGTCACGGCCTTCGAGGAGTTGATCCCGTATTATCCGACCAGCCGCATCCTGGTCGAGGCGCCCATCCACAAGGACATCTCGATGCGAGCCGTGGATTTGCTCACGCCCATCGGCTTCGGTCAGCGCGGCCTCATCGTCGCGCCGCCCCGCACGGGCAAGACGGTGCTGCTGCAAAACATCGCCAACTCGATCTCGCACAACTTCCCCGACGTCACGCTGATCCTTTTGCTCATCGACGAGCGCCCGGAGGAGGTGACCGACTTCAAGCGGCACACGAAGGGCGAAGTGGTTTCCTCGACCTTCGACGAGACGCCCGAGAGCCACGTCCACGCGGCCGAGATGGTGATCGAGCGCGCCCGCCGGCTGGTGGAGCTCGGCAAGCACGTGGTTATCCTGCTCGACTCGGTGACTCGTCTGGCCCGCGCCTACAACGCGTTGGCGGGTAATTCCGGCAAGATCATGTCCGGCGGCATCGAGGCCAACGCCCTCCAACGCCCGAAGCGATTTTTCGGCTCCGCGCGCAACATCGAGGGCGGCGGTTCGCTCACCATCCTCGGCACCGCGCTCATCGACACGAACTCGCGCATGGACGAGGTGATTTTCGAGGAGTTCAAGGGCACCGGCAACATGGAGCTCCACCTCGACCGCGGCCTCTCGGACAAGCGTATCTTCCCGGCGATCAACATCGATCGCTCCGGCACGCGCAAAGAAGAGCTCATCTATCACCCGGACGAGATGCAGCGCGTTTATGGACTGCGCCGCGCCATGCAGGGCATACCTCCCGTGGAGGCGATGGACATGTTCATCCAGCGACTGAAGAAAACCCGCACCAACACGGAATTTTTGTTGAGTCTAAACCGCTAAACCCGCGCATTAAAACACCACGTCCGCGCGCTTTCGCGCCGAACGGCTCGCCCCCACGCCTTACCCTCACGTGACTTCCGCCGACGAATTCGTAATCCAGCTCGCCCTCGACAAGGGCGTCCTGCAACCCGCCCAAGTCGATGCCGCCCGCGCCGTCGTGGCCGGACACACCGATCTCACCACCACGCCGCCCCGCTTGCTGGACGTGCTGATCGCCGAGCACGGGTTCACCTCGCGGGAGGCCGCCAAGCTCCTCGCCGACGAGTTTGGCATGCCCATGATCGAGATGGCCAACGTGCGGCCCTCCGGCGAGCTCATGGCCCTGCTCCCGCGCCCCCTCGCGGTGAAATACACCGCCTTCCCGGTCTCGCGGGAAAACAACACCGTGCGCGTGGCCATCAGCGACCCGCTTGATGTGGATGCGATCGACAGCATCAGCCACTACCTGAAGACCTCGATCGAGCCTGTGGTCGCTCCCGCGGACGAGATCCTGGCCCACATCGACCGGTTCTACGGCAAGGACGAGGAGTCGATGGAGAAACTGCTCAGCGACATCTCCACCGGCGAAGAGGCGCAGATCGTCGCCAACACCATCCCCGGCGCCGGCGGCGCGGAGAATGACGACGGCGACGCGCCCATCATCAAGCTGGTTTACCAGATCATCCTTGAGGCGTTCAGCCGCCGTGCGTCTGACATCCATCTGGAGCCGCTGGAGAAGCGCTTCCGCGTCCGCTACCGCATCGACGGCGTGCTCGTGGAGGTCGAAAATCCGCCCAAGCGTCTGCAACTCGCCATGATCTCGCGCCTGAAGATCATGGCCAACATCTCCATCGCGGAGAAACGCATCCCGCAGGACGGCCGCATCCAGGTGACCGTCGGCAATAAGTCCATCGACCTTCGCGTCTCCTCCCTGCCCACCGCGCACGGCGAATCCATCGTCATGCGTATCCTCGACAAGGAGGGCCTGCAGCTCGGTCTGCCCGAGCTCGGCTTCCTCAGCGACGACCAGGCCACGATGGAGCGCATCATCACGCTGCCCGACGGCCTCTTCCTCGTCACCGGTCCGACGGGCTCCGGCAAGACCACCACGCTCTACTCCTGCCTCCACTTCATCAACAAACCCGACCGCAAGCTCATCACGGTCGAGGATCCGGTCGAGTATCAGCTCTCCGGCATCAATCAGGTGCCGGTCCGCACCGAGGTCGGCATGACCTTCGCCAACGCCCTTCGCTCCATGCTGCGCCAGGCCCCCAACATCATCATGGTGGGCGAAATTCGCGACTTGGAGACGGCCGAAATCTCGATCAACGCGTCCCTCACCGGTCACATGGTGTTCTCCACCCTGCACACCAACGACGCCCCTGGTGCCGTCACGCGCATGATCGATATCGGCGTAAAGCCCTTCCTGGTCTCGACCTCGCTGCGCGCGATCATGGCGCAGCGCCTCACCCGCAAGATTTGCTCCAAGTGCAAGCACCCCTACACGCCCGACCCGCGTGAACTGCGCTCGCTCAACATCACCGCGCAGCAGGCCGCCAACGCGAATTTCGCCAAGGGCGCGGGTTGCGAAAACTGCCACGGCTCCGGCTACCGCGGCCGCGCCGGCATCTTCGAGATCTTCGTCTCCAACGACGAGATCCAGCGCCTGATCTACGAAAACGTCGGCACCTCCCGCCTCCGCGAAAAAGCCCGCTCCCTGGGCATGCGCACCATGCGCGAGGACGGCCTTCGCAAAGTCCTCAGCGGCATGACCACCATCGAGGAGGTCGTGTCCATCACGGTCGGCGACGCCATCTGAGCGCTTCCTCTTCCGCGCCTCGACCGCCCTCCTCCCACCACCGCCCGACACGCTCCGCGCCCCCGCGCCGCCCCCCACGCCCATGAGCTACGAGATGAACGATCTGCTCGACCTCGTCGTCGATCAAAACGCCTCCGACCTTCACTGCCAGGTCGGCCAGCCCCCGACCCTGCGCATCAGCGGCAGCATGGTGCCCATCGAGGGCCCCAACCTCACCCCGGCCGACACCGAGCACCTCATGCTCTCGATCACGCCGGATTCGCACCAGCAGCACGTGAAGCTGCATGGCGGCTCCGACTTCGGTTTCGCCTTCCTGGACAAGGCCCGCTTCCGCGTCTCCATCCTCAAGTCCAAGGGCAACTACGGCATCGTCCTCCGCCAGATCCCCAACAAGATGTATGGCCTGCGCGAGATCGGCCTGCCCGACAAGGTGCGAGAGCTGCTCTACCGTCCGCGCGGACTCATTCTCGTGACCGGCCCGACCGGCTCCGGCAAGTCCACCACCCTCGCCTCGATGGTGAACTACATCAACGAGAACCGCGAGGGCCACATTATCACGATCGAGGACCCGATCGAGTATTACCACAACCACAAGCGCTGCATCGTCACCCAGCGCGAGATCGGCGCCGACGTGGGCAGCTTCGCCGAGGCCATCAAGCGCGCCCTGCGTCAGGACCCCGACATCATCCTCGTCGGTGAAATGCGCGACCTGGAGACCATCGAGGCCGCCATCACCGCCGCCGAGACGGGCCATTTGGTTTTTGGCACCCTCCACACCAACTCCGCCGCCAAGACGGTGGACCGCATCGTGGACGCCTTCCCCGCCAACATGAAGGAGATGATCCGCACCCAGCTCGCCTCCTCGCTGGTCGCCGTCATTTCCCAGGTGTTGTGCAAGAAGATCGGCGGCGGCCGCATCGCCGGCTACGAGATCATGATCAACACCACCTCGATCTCGGCCATGATCCGCGAAAACAAAACCTTCCGCATCACTTCCGACATCCAGACGGGCGGCAACCTGGGCATGATCACCATGGACGCCCACTTGCTCAGCCTGGTGAACCGCCAGCTCGTCACTCCCGACGAGGCCCTCGAAAAAGCCCAGGACCAGATCGGCATGCGCGAGAAGCTCACCCAACTCGGCGCTGTTCTCAAAAACGTCTAACCGGCCTCCCTCACCGCCCCACCTTTTCGCCCCATGTTCGAAGCCCACACCCAGGCCATCCTTGAGCTCTGCCGGGAGCACCATCTCCTCGACGACAAGGCGCTGGCCGAGCTCCAGGAGGAGCATCGCGCCACCGGCAAGTCCCTCGCCGCCATCATCGTTGACCAGAAGCTGCTCCCCAAGGGCCTCTTCCTCTCGAAAGTCGCGGAGTTCCTCGGCCTCGAGCATCTTGAGGAGCTGCCCGCCTCCATCTCGGGCGACATCGTCGAGGCTCTCTCCGGCTCGCACGCCCGCATGTATGGCGTGGTGCCCCTGCGCGTGGACGCCCAGTCGATCGACCTGCTCGCCACCGATCCCTTCAACGCCCAGATCATCGACGACCTGACCTTTGCCCTGCGCAAGGACGTGCGTCTCGTCGTGGCCGATCCCGAGCGCATCCAGACCCTGCTCAAGAACCACTACGGCGAGGAGGACAGCTCGCTCGACGACATCCTCAGCGAGATCGGCGACGACAGCACGCCCACCAACACTAACGCCGAGGATCTCGACGCCAACGACCTCGAGGCCCTCGCCGGCCAGGGGCCCATCATCCGTTTCGTCAACCTCGTGCTCGCCCAGGCCATCCGCGACAAGGCCTCCGACATCCACTTCGAGCCCTTCGAGCACGAGTTCAAGATCCGCTACCGCATCGACGGCGCGCTCTACGAGATGTCGCCGCCGCCCAAGCACCTCGCGCTCTCCATCACCTCGCGTGTGAAGGTGCTGGCCAACCTCAACATCGCCGAGCGCCGCGTCCCCCAGGACGGCCGTATCAAGCTCACCCTTTCCGGCCGCCCGGTCGACCTTCGCGTCTCCACCCTGCCCACCCAGTTCGGCGAATCCGTGGTGCTCCGCGTGCTTGACCAGAGCGCGGTGCAGCTCGACATCAGCCAGCTCGGCATGCCCGAGGACGTCTTCGAGGGCATCACCGAGATCGTGAAGCGCCCCAACGGCATCTTCATCGTCACCGGCCCCACCGGCTCGGGCAAGACGACCACGCTCTACTCCGCCCTGCGCATCGTGAACTCGCCCGACGTGAAGCTCCTCACCGCCGAGGACCCCGTCGAATACGAGATCGAGGGCATCATGCAGGTGCCGGTCAACCACACCGTCGGCCTTACCTTCGCGGCCGCCCTGCGCTCCTTCCTCCGCCAAGACCCCGACATCATCATGGTCGGCGAAATTCGCGACTTGGAGACCGCGCAGATCTCCATCCAGGCCTCGCTCACCGGTCACTTGGTGCTCTCCACCCTGCACACCAACGACGCCCCCGGCGCCGTCACCCGTCTGGTGGACATGGGCGTGGAGCCCTTCCTCATCTCCTCGTCCCTCGAGGCCGTGCTCGCCCAACGTCTCGTGCGCCGCGTGTGTAAGGATTGCCGCACCGCCTACGAGCCGCCCGGTGCCCTGCTCCAGCAGCTCGGCATCGATCCGGTCGATATCGGCAACCGCGAGTTCTTCTACGGCAAGGGCTGCCCCACCTGTAACAACTCCGGCTACAAGGGCCGCATGGGTATCTACGAGTGGCTCCGTATGTCCGAGGCCATCCGCGATCTCGTGGTGCAACGCGCGCCCACCCTCGTCATCAAGCAAAAGGCCCTCGAACAGGGCATGCGCACCCTGCGCGACGACGGTCTACGTGCAATCTTCGACGGCGCCACCTCGATCGAGGAAGTCGTGAAATACACCTGATCGGGCTTCGCCCGGGATGACCAAGGACCAATGCCGAATGGCGAATGCGTTTTCCCTGACCGACCTTTAGGAACGCCCACCGCCGTTTTGCTTTCATCATTGGACATTCGTCATTAGACATTCGTCATTCTTCCCCTTCCCCATGCCCAAGTTCACTTACATCGCCATCGAGTCCGCCACCGGTAAGGACAAAAAAGGTTCGATCGAAAGCGCCAACGCCGAGCAGGCCGCCCTCGACCTGAAGGCCATGGGGCTGCTCCCCACGTCCATCACCGCCGCCGCCGCGGGCCTCAAGGTCGGCGCGGCCAAGCCCGCCGCCAAAGGCGGCTCGGGCGACGCGGGTGGCAACCCCTTCGTGCCGCGCGCGGAAAAGCCGAAGAAGAAAAAGTCCGGCCCCGGCCTCAGCCTCGGCAAGGTCATCAGCAACCAGGGCCTGGCTGTGTTTACCCGTCAGCTTTCCACCCTGGTGAACGCCGGCATGCCCATCCTGCGCTCCCTCGAGACCCTGGCCCGCCAGGAGAAGAACCTGGCCTTCAAGTGGGTGCTCGAGCAGATCTCCGAGACGATCAAGTCCGGCGGCACGTTCTCCGACGGCCTCCTGCAGCACCCCAAGGTGTTTGACCGCCTCTACGTCAACATGGTCAAGGCCGGCGAGGCGGGCGGCGTGCTCGGCACCGTGCTCGACCGTCTGGCCAAGTTCATGGAGAAGGCCGAAAAGATTAAGGGCAAGGTGAAGGCCGCCATGACCTACCCGCTCATCATCATGTGCGTGGCCGTCCTCATCGTGTCGGCGCTGATGGTGTTTGTGATTCCGAAGTTCCAGGAGATCTTCGACGGCCTGCTCAAGGGCACGCCTCTCCCGCTGCTCACCCAGTTCGTGCTCGCGGTCTCGAACTTCATGAAGAACCAGATCTTCGCGACGCTCGGCCTGGTCGCCTTCATCTTCTTCGGCTTCAAGTTCGCGGTGAAGACCCGCACCGGCAAAAACGTGATGGACTGGATCCAGATCAACATCCCCGCCTTCGGCCCGCTCTTCCTTAAGGCGGCGGTCGGTCGCTTCACCCGCACCCTCGGCACCCTGCTGAGCTCGGGCGTGCCCATCCTCCAGGCCATCATCATTACCCGCGACACCTCCGGCAACGTGCACATCGCCGCCGCGCTCAACAAGGTCCACGACCGTGTGAAAGAGGGCGAAGGTGTGGGCAAGCCCCTCGAGGCCACCAAGATCTTCCCGACCATGGTCACGTCCATGGTGGAAGTCGGCGAAGAGACCGGCGCGCTCCCCGAGATGCTTACCCGCATCGCCGACACCTACGACGACGAGGTGGACAACGCCGTGACTTCCATCACCTCGATCATCGAGCCCATCATGATCGTGTTCATGGCCGTGGTGGTCGGCACCATCGTCATCGCGCTCTTCCTCCCGCTCGTGAAGATCATCCAGACCCTCTCCGGCGGTTGATCCCCGGCGGATTCGCCTTCGCGACGCAAAAAGCCCGGTCGAAAATTCGACCGGGCTTTTTCGTGTCTCGGCTTTCGCAACGCGTGTCGGGCGAGGCGTTACACCAACAACGCTCGGCGAACTTGGGATTTTGGACGCAAGGGGCGCAAGGGAACGAAAAGTCCAAGCTCCGTGCAGTGGATTGTTTCGCGAACTTGGTTCGGTCCCTTCGCGTCTTCGCGTCAAAAATCTGAACAGCTTGCGCGACGCGGATTACCCGGCGCGGCCTAGTTCAGATGCCAAAGCGCGAGGTTGAGGC
>JALOTV010000213.1 GCA_025457685.1 Opitutaceae bacterium | reverse complement strand
TCCCTGCCAGAGCCCCACCGCCGCCACGTCGCCCGACTTGTGCTCCAATTTCATGCCGTCGTAGCACGACCACGAGATCAGGTCGGGGCGCACCCGGGGAAACACGTGCGTGCAGAGCGTGGCGATGCCATCGAGCGAATCAAAGACGCGGTTCGTCTCCACCGCGTGCAGGACCCGGCAGCGAGAACGGGGGAATTTTTCCCGCGCCCGCTCCACCCCGCGCTGCCGCGCGTCGATCCAGCGCACAAACGCGTCCACGCGCTCCGTCAGATCGGGGAACTCACCGCGCATCCACGCCTCGCGGGCGTTGCCGCGCAGCATCCAGTCTCCTTCCCAATTTTGCAGGACGAAGGTCACGTCGCGCTCGCCGTAGGTTTCCAGGAGATGGCAGGCGAGCTCGTGCACCTGGCGCTCCTCCTCGGCAAAATCCAGCCCGGGCGAGACGCTGAAACCCGCGCGCGACTGGTGCGTGGGCGCATGGGTGATCTGCACCTCCAGCAGAAACGTGCTGAAGGGCATCTCAAACGCTTCGACGAAGTAGGGATGCCGGGCCTGGTCGAGCAAGGTGGCATGCTTGGGCAGGTCCCACTCGGAGTTGAAGGGGTAGGCGCGGCGCAGGTTGGTGAACCATAGCTTCAGGCAGCCATGGCCCAGCGCGCGCGTGCGCTTCGCGCCTTCGATCAGATAGGGCTCGTCGGTGAAGTGATAGCGTCCGCTCACATGGCTGGTGCCCAGACGGCTCGCCAGATCCGCCGGAATCGCGCCCCCGAGCAGGGGACGGTGCGGTGCCACGCGCCGCAAAATATCCTCGCCGGAGCTGAGCTCGGGCCGGGTGGTCACCGGGCTCCCGGCCGCGACGCTCCACGCGTTCGATTTGGCCCACACCCCCGACGACAACCAGGGCAGCAGAGCCGCCGAAGCGGCGCATTTGAGAAAATCACGACGGGGATTGGAGGGGCTTGAGGTCATAATCGCTGCGAGCGTGCGCCCGCCTGTCGCGCCGACAATCGGCGCTGAATTGAAATCCCATTGCTTAAGTTAGGAGATCTGAGCATCCACGTCGAAGCTGGATTAGTATTTCCCTATGGAATCCCACACCCCGCCCTCCGCCCGCTGGGGCGAATGGCTAAATCTTCACACCAATCTCGCATGGATCTACGAGGGCGCGGTTCCGGAAAAAAACCGGCACGGTGACTACCGCCCCGACCATCTCGGAGCGTGGCTCTTGTTGCGCGGTTCCGCCGTGCTCAAACAGCCCGGACGCACCGTGCACGCCAAGGCCGGCCAGTGGTTGATTCCGTGGCCCGGCCAGCGTCGCCAGGAGTTTAGCGACGACGCCGTCATCCTGTCGGTGCGCTTCAGCGCGCACTGGCCCGACGGCAAACCGCTCTTCGAGTCGGGACTCAGCGCCGTGTTCGACGCCGCCGAGCATCCGGAGCTCGAAAAGGCCGCGCGCGCGCTATTGGAAAGTTCGCGCCACACCCTGACGACCAAAGCCGGCTCGGTGCCCAGCATCAGCCTTACCCTCGGCGCGTTTTTCGACATGCAGATCGCCGTCCTGCGGTGGGTGGACGAGTTTACCCGCACCCTTTGCGCGCGCGGCCTGCGCCCCACGCGCGTCGGCGTGCGCGACGAGCGCATCATCGCCACCCTGCAACGCCTCGATTCGTTCCCGCTCTCCGGACGGCTGCGCGAGACTGCGATCGCGGCCGAGGTCGGCCTGGGCGTGAGCCAGTTCGTGCGCATCTTTCGCGAGGAAATGGGCGAGACTCCGAAACAATATTTCGACCAGCGCCGACGCGCCTACTGTCGCCAGATGCTCGGCGCCACCTCGGTGCCGATCAAGGAAATCGCCTACAACCTCGGCTTCAGCCGCCTCTCCGACTTTTCCGCCTGGTTCAAACACCAGTTCGATATGCCGCCGCGCGCCTTTCGCAAAACCGCCGGCCACGCCTCGCCGGTCTAGCCTTGGTCGCATTCATTCGAGGCGGCGCTGAAAAGGCGGCGTCGGCAGCCCGTTCGAATCGCGCACGGACAGCTCGGGCGCGTTGGCCCAGCCATAGCGCATCGCCAGCGGCCGCGCCAGCCCCTCGCGAAAAACCTTCACGCCGCCCGTCTCCGCCACCGCGTTCGCCGGCAGGAAGACGCCGTCTGCTCCCGCCAGCTCAAAACCCGCCAGCGCGCGCGGATCCCCCGCAAACTCCAGCCGCGCCCCCGACTCGGGCGCGAAGGTCAGGCGCAGCGCCTCCGCCTCGCGCTCGATCCGCACCAACGCGGGCCCGCGATAAGCCACATCTCGGCCATAGCTGACCGCCAGCGCCGCCCTCGCCAGTCTTTCGCCCACCGTGCGTTTGTCCCGAGGGTGGATCTTCAGGGGATCGCCGACGTCCGCCGCCACGGCCATCGCGGTCGCGGGGAGGGCGAGGGCGCTTTCCTGCGCGGCCCTGAGCTCCGCCCAGGAGAGCCCGACCTCCCCGGCGTCCAGTCCGCGCGCCCGCACCGGATCGTAGCCGGCCAGTTGCACGAAGAGGAAAGGCGCCGCCGGCTTTTTCCACGCCGAGCGCCAGGATTCGATCAACGCTCGGAACTGCGGCCCGTATTCCGCCGCCGCGCGCGAATCACCCTCGCCTTGATACCAGACGAATCCGCGCACCGGAACGCGCGTCAGCGGCGCCACCATGGCGTTGTAAAGCCGGGCGGGTTTGTATTGATAATTTTGATACGGCTCGGGCAGCGACGGTATTTTCCCGTGCGTGGCCAGCGCCTGAAGGTAGGTCTTGCGATAGGCCGGCAAACCGGCCTGTGCATCCGCCAGAGCCTTTGCCGAGCTGGCGATCCGCTTGTCCTCGGCCAGCAAGGCCGGGCGGGCGGCGGGGAACCGCTCCAGCGCCTCGCGCGGCATCCAACTGCGGATGCCCGTCGCGCCCCGCGCCGCCACGATTATGCCCACCGGCACGCCCTCCGCCTCGTGCACCCGCCGCGCAAAGTAATACCCCACGGCGGAGACATGGCGCACGACCTCGGGCGTGCTGACGCTCCATCGCCCGTGCGACTCCTCGCGCGGTTGGTGGTCCGCATCGACGATCACCTCGAAGATCCGCAAGCCCGGCACCGTCGAGGCCGCGATCTCCTTTTCAAAATCCAGCACGCCCTCCGACCAGGGCGGATTCGGCGCCATGCGAAAGTTCATGTTCGACTGCCCCGAGCACAGCCAGACATCGCCCGCCAGGATGTCGTTCACCGCCACCTCGCCGTCCCCGCTCACGCGCAGGACATGCGGACCGCCGGCCGGCAGCGCGGGGAACTCCGCCGACCACGCGCCGGATGCGTCCGCCTGCGCCTGCGCGGCGCGCCCCGCAAACTCCAGCCGCAGCCGCGCGCCGGGCGTGGCCAGCCCCCACACCGGCACCGGCTCGTCCCGCTGCACCACCATGTGGTCGGCGAACACATCAGACAGGACGATCTCCGCCCGCGTGGCGCTTGCCTCTAGGCAAATCGCCGCGACGAGCAGACTCAGGCGAGCACGCATGAGACGAAGCGGTGGCGACAATTGATTAGCGGCGACGACGGCGCAGCGCGGCTCCGGCGAACGCAAAGCCACCCGCCAGCACGGCCATTGAGGCGGGCTCGGGAATGGCCGCGACCGAGAGGATGCCTGTGGCTTCGCTAAACTGATACACGCCATTGCTCCAGATGTCATTGGCCTGGCTGAATCCGGCGACCTGGAAGGTCGAGGTGAAGGACGTAAGCGGATTGAGGGTAGCGAAATCCACGATGGTCCAACTGGAGCCCGGCGTGGTCGAGGCGCCGCTCAGATCGAAATTGAAGGTGCCCGCAAAGCTGGCGGTCGGGGCGTTCGCCCCAGTGCCGCCGCCAGGCACGCCGGAGACCTTGTTGTTCACACCGGACGCGCCGATCTTGAAGCTGAGCGAACCGGTGTCGGAGAGCTCGAGGGTCGCCTTGTTCGCGCCGTCGGCGGTGGAGAAAATCTGCGTGTCGCCGGAGTGGGTGCCTGCACCGGAGAAGATGTAGGTCCCGCTAACGCCGCCCAGGGACGATCCCGCGCCGAAGACCAGGTTGCCCGCCCCGCTGACCGCGCCGCTGAAGGTGGCGGTGCGCCCGGCCGTGGCACCCATCGCAAGGACGCCCGAGACACCCGTCTCCGTCACAAAGTTTCGGGCGGTGGAGAAGTTTCCGGACCCTTCGACGCGAAGCACCGGGCTGCCTGCGCCGAACGTCACCGCGCCGCTCACATCGCCCAAGTTGCCGTCGTTGTTGATCGCCAGCACGCGGCCCACGCCTTCGATGCGCGTGCCGCCCTTGTAGGTGTTGGCCCCGGTGAGCGTTACGCGGCCGTCCTGTGAGTGCAGCACTCCGCCGTCGCCGCTGATCGACGTCGAGAACGTGGCGGCCGACAAACCGAAGGAAATCCGGCCTTGGTCGATGCGGATGCCGTTGGTGGCGCCGGTCAGCGTGGTGGAGCGAAACGTGAGCGTGCCCGTGCCCGATTTCACGATCGTGGAGGTGAAGAACTGGTTCGCGTCGGCAGGGGCGATGGCATTGACAACGACGTTGCCCGATCCGCCGAAGGTCAGCGTGTGCGTGCGGGTCACCGAGTCGCCCAATACGCGGATAATGTCCCCAAAGGTCAGGCTCCCGGTGGAGTTGTTGGTCACTGTGAACGCCGCGCTCCCGAAGCGACTCCCCGCGTTGGTGCGCGCCGTGATCTGATGCGTTCCGGTTCCGCTGCTCGTGATCTGTTGCGTCGTGCCGGACATGCGCAGGAAGTTCGTGCTCACCGCGGACGACGCGATGGTGTAATTGGCCGCGCCGCTGAAGCTGATCGACGCGCCGCCCAGGGTGTTCGCCGCGTCGACCGAGACCGTAAGCGGCGAGGTGAAGGCGCCGGAGTTGTCGCCGAAGAAGATCGAATTTCCGGCGGCATCCAGTGGAACTGTATTCGGATTCCAATTACCAGCCGTGTTCCAGCTTCCGCCGGCGGCGTTGTTCCAGGTGATGTCGGCGGCGCGTGAGGGGAGTGTGCCGAGGGCGGCGAGAAGAAGCACGGAGGCAAGAGAACGTGTGGGGTGCATGGTGGTTGGGGAACGAAGAAGTCGATTATCCAGCATCCCACGCTCTCGACCCGCAGCCCCGACCTCGCAAGCCGCATCGGGCCCGCTGCCTGTTCCAACTAACACTATCCCGAATTTCCCTAAGTTGGCCGCAAAGAGGCCCGTTTTTCCTCGGAAGACGCGAGCCGCGCGATGCGCGAAATTCCTAAGTCATCCTCCGGTTTCGCCAAGCACGCCGGATTGTGGAGCTCGGCGTCGCGGGCGCACGGTCACGGCGCCGACAAGGCCATCCCACCCAACCCAGACCGCGATCACGCACATTCTCTTCCATGAAGCTCACGCGCTACGCCAAAAACCCCATTCTTTCTCCGCTACCCGGCAGCGACTGGCAATCCACCGTCACCACCAATCCCGGAGTGTGGTATGACGAAGCCAAACGCGAGGTGGTGATGCTCTACCGCGCCGCCGGCCACGACGCCGAGCACAAGGTCCACCTCGGCCTCGCGGTGAGCAAAAATGGCTACGACTTCGAGCGCGTCTCCGATCGCCCCGTCTTCAGCCCGAGCGTGGACGGCT
>JALOTV010000212.1 GCA_025457685.1 Opitutaceae bacterium | reverse complement strand
GCCGCGCCGGCGAGGGAGAGGGCGGCGGCGACGCAGAGGGAGAGTTTCAGGGGAAGTTTCACGGGGAGACGTGGCGGCGGGGAAGGGGCGAAGGGGAGGGCGCTAAAAACTCAGCGCGGGGCGGGCGCGCCGATGCGGGTGGGGGCGGGTTTTAGGCGGTAGGCGTAGAGCTGGCTGGTCACGTCGCGGATGGCCTCGACGAGGGTGGGGGTGGGGCGGTCCACGACGGAGACGAGACCGACGCCGAAGTTTTCGCCGTCGCGGCGGCCGGTGGCGACCTGGTCGGCCCACTGGAACCAGTGCGCGCCGACGATGTTGGGGTGGCGGAGCGCGTCGGACATGTAGGCGTGGTAGAGGTCGGCCTGGTTGCGCGCGTCGGCGGCCCAGGTCAGGCCCACGCCCCAGGGGCCGTAGTCGCGGATGCCGAAGTGAAACTCGCCGATGAGGAGGGGCTTGTCGGCGTCGGAGGCCATGGAGAAATCGGCCACGGTGTGGCGGTAGAGATTGGCGCTGACCACGTCGCAGTAGCGCGAGGAGGCGGCGGTGACGATGGGGTTGAAGGTGTTGAACCGGCACCCGAGGTAGAGGTGGTTGGGCAGGTAGCGATCCATGGCCGCGCGGCACACCGCAAAGTAGGTGTCGGCGATCTGGGTCATGAAGTCGGTGAGGTCGCGGGTGTAGGCCTCGGGCGCGCCGGCGGCGGGGCGGGTGCGGGCGGCGGCGAAGGACTCGAATTTCGTGCCCCAGGCCTCGTTGAGCTTCTCGATGCTGCCGTGGCGCTCGGTGAGGAGTTTTTCCAGGGCCTCGCGGGCGGGGGTGCGCTTGGCGGTGCCGAGGACCTGCTCGGCGAGGTGGTTGCCGCCATTCCACTCGAGTTCGTTGTGGATGAACACGCCGACCATCCACGGGCTGTTGGCGTGCACGGCGGCGACCTTCTCGAGCTGCGAGTGCAGGGATTTTTTAAACGCGTCGGAGAAGGGGTCGGGGATCTTGCCCACGGAGCCGAGGCCGGTCTTTTCGGTGTGCACGATGAGGGTGTAGGGCACGCGGCCTGGGGTGTTCATCTGCGGCAGGGACCAGGCGCCGACGGTGTTGAGGCCCCAGTCGAGCATGCGTGCGGCGGTGAGGGCGGCGTGGCGGTCGACCCAGTCTTCGCCGCCGAACTTTTTCTGCACGTTCAGGCCGTAGAAACGGACCTCGGCCTCGCCGCGCACGGACTCGGGGAAGTAGGCCTCGCGGCCGGTCACGCGGGTCTCGGGCATGGTGCCGGCGGTGTTTACGCCGACCGACCAGAAGAGGTGGCCCTCGGGATCGACGAACCACCACTTGCCGTCGATCTTTTCGACGCGGAAGAAGCCCGTGGCCTCGCGGCGCGGGCCGTCGAGCAGGCCGCCGAAACGGCTGAGGCCGGGGCGAGGGCCGGTCACGGAAGCGATCAACGCGCGGTCTTTCTCGGCGTCCGCTTGGAGTTCGGCGGCGTCCTTCATCTTGCCCGGCCAATCACGGTCGGTGGCCTGGCCGAGCGCATCGAGCCACGGCGGCGGGTAGGAGCTGAGCAATTCGGGATCGGTGGAGAAGTTTCCACCGCCCTGCGGCAGGCCGAGCTCGAATACCTCGTCGGCCCGGGCGCCATGCCACGCGAGGCGCACGGCCACGCGTTTGATCGCCTCGACCTTGGGGCCGGTCCAGTGGCGCTGATGGCCCCACGGGAAAGCATAGAGGTTGCCCAGCGCTTTCACGTGCGGGTGCGTCGCGGGCAGGGCGGGGCGGGGCATGAACACGTGCAGTTCCGTGCTCTCGTCCGGGCGCACGAAATACCGGCCGGTGGTGCCGTAGCGCCACTGCTGCTCAAGGTCGCTTAGCACGGTGATGTTCACCTCGACCTCCGCGCCGGCCTGGTTCTTCGCGGTCACGACGGTGTCGCGAAAGGCGGACAAATCGAGCAGACCGCCGGCCGGGTAATCGAAAACCACCGAGGCGCGGCCCGAGGGCTTGCCCAGCTTGAGGGCGAGCCGCCCCGAGGCATCCCCCGCCAGCGTGGCGTCGCCGCTGACCTGGGTCCTGGGCTTGGCGGTCGCGGCGGGGGCGATGGACACGGGTGCCGGGGCCTGACCTGCATCGGGGGCCATGGCATGGGCGGTCGACAGGCCGAGCGCGCCGGCGAGGGCCCAGGTGCCGAGGCGCAGACCTCGCAGAGCGACGCGGGACGAAACAGGGGTGTTCATAGAGGGCATGTGGTAGGGTCGGAAAAGAGGGAAAGGGAGCCGGCCGACACGGTCACACAAGCGGCCTGCTTGACCGGGGGCTTTGGGGGATAGGGGCTAAAATACAATAAACTAGCGAGTTGCGAGTTAGTGTTGACTAATCAAATGATTTAACAGACAAGAATCAAACAAATTCGATAAGGACGCGCGTCGTCCGCCAGTGTTCCCCCTGTTTTACCGCTTTTTATACCTCCTCCCTCCGTTCCTTGCTTCCGAGCCCCGCCCTTTCCCGATCGTCTGCACGCCCCTGCTTCGCTGACGGGCTCATTCGCCCGCTGGCTGCCTGGTCTACGCGAGCGGCGAGTCGGTTGATGATGACCCTGACCCTCTCCCTTTCCCCCTGCGCCATGTCCACTCCCGCTTCCACCCAACCCGCCCGTTCTCCCAACTTTATTGTCATTTACGCCGACGACCTGGGTTTTGGCGACCTGGGCTGCTACGGCGCGGACGGCCTGCCCACGCCCCACCTCGATCGCATGGCGGCGGAGGGCGTGCGTTTCACGGACTTTTATGCCACGGCCGCCACCTGCACGCCGTCGCGCTACAGCCTGCTCACCGGCAGCTATCCTTGGCGCAATCCCCGGGCCAAGATCCTCGCCGGCGACGCGCCCATGATCATCGGCCCCGACGAGCTTACCCTGCCCGCCGTGCTGAAGCGCGCCGGCTACGCCACCTCGGTGGTGGGCAAGTGGCACATCGGTCTGGGCAACCGCGACATCGACTGGAACGGCGATATCCGCCCCACGCCCATCGACGTGGGCTTCGACGAATCCTTCATCATGGCGGCCACCAATGACCGCGTGCCCTGCGTCTACGTGCAGGATCGCCGCGTGGTCGGGCTCGATCCGAAGGATCCGCTCGAGGTTTACTACGGCGACAAAAACCCCTTCCCCGAGGTCCCCACCGGGCGCACCCACCCGGAGCTGCTGACCATGCGCCACAGCGACCGGCAGCACTTCGACACCATCGTCAACGGCGTGCCGCGCATCGGCTTCAGCCGCGGCGGCGCCTCCGCCACCTGGGACGACACCACCATGACGGACGTGTTTCTCGGGCGCGCCAAGGACTTCATCAGCCGCCAGAAGGACCAGCCCTTTTTCCTCTACCTCGCCATGCACCAGCCGCATGTGCCGCGCATCCCCTCGCCGCGCTTCAAGGGTGCTTCCAGCAAGGGCCCGCGCGGCGACGTGATCATGGAGCTCGACTGGGCGGTCGGCGAAGTCCTCGCCCACCTCGAGCTGCTCGGCCTCGCCGACGACACCGTGGTGGTGTTCTCCAGCGACAACGGTCCCGTGCTCATCGACGGTTACCATGACGGCGCTGACGCGCTGACCGGCAACCACCGCCCGGCCGGCCCCCTGCGCGGGGGCAAATACAGCCTCTTCGACGGCGGCACGCGCGTGCCCACCCTCGTCTGGGCTCCGGGCCGTGCCCGCCCCGGCGTGTCGAATACCTTGCTCAGCCACGTGGACTTCTTCGCGAGCTTCGCCGCCCTCGCCGGCGCGCCCCTCGCCGAAAGCGAACGGGCGGACAGCCGTCCGCTGGCCGAGGCCATCCTCGGGCAGAGCACCGCCGGACGCGACCACCTCGTCACCGAGGGCTTCGGGGCCAAGACCCTCGTGCGTGAAGGCAGCTGGGTCTACATCCCCACCTATCCCGGTCCCGTGCTTTTCGGCGACAAACAGGTCGAGTCCGGCCACGCCTCCGAGCCCCAGCTCTACGATCTCTCGGTCGATATCGGCCAGCGCGCCAACGTCGCCGCGCAGCACCCCGACCGCGTGGCCGCCATGGCCGAGCTGCTCGCCTCCATCCGCGAGCGCCGCGAGTCCGCCGCGCACTGAGCCACGCCGCGCACCTCCGATCACTCCCCCAAAAAAACATCCCCATGAAAACCGCTCTGCTTCCCGCGCTCGTCTATGGCTTGTCGGCGCTCTCCGCGTCAGCGGCCGAACCGCAAAACCTGATTGTCAACGGCGACTTCCAGACCGGCAAGACCCCCGCCTTTCACTCCACTCCGCCGTGGTATAACCGCGGCACCGGTTTGAACCAGGGCAGCTCCGCCCGCAAAGACGCCGCCGGCCCGGGCGTTTTCGTTGCCATCGTCAACGACCGCTACGACGCCGCCGCGGCGAAGTTCGGCCCTGTGGCCCACACCCAGAAAACCGCCTACGTCATCCAAGCCGGCGATCGGTTCAACCTCGCCTACGAGTGGAGTCCCGCCGACATCTACTGGCAGAAGGGCCGCGACACCCTCCGTTTCGTGCTCTACGCCACCGCCGACGACAAGATCGGCAGCCCCGTCGTCTGGTCCTCGGTCCACACCGCCGATTTTTTCACCGGCAACATCGAGATGATGAAATACGCCACCTTCCAGACCGAGCCGGTCAACGAAGCCGCCGTGGGCAAGAAACTCATCCTCTGCTTCCACGGCATGGACACCGTTGACGGCACCACCGGCAACACCCACTTCGCCCGGGTGGACAACATCGTCGTCACCGCCGAGCCCGCCACGAAGTGACGAGGCCCCCGAGGCACGTCTGAGTCGCGCGCTCGGCCCCTCTGCGCCACCGAGGCAATGGAGAAGGGCGCGCCCGTGACCTGCGGGTTTAGCCCCTCGAGTAGCTGGCTCACCCCGCTACCCGTTTTCGGTAGCGCCATGCCAAGGGATCCTAGACAGCGGCAGCAGCTAGGCTAGGAGGCGCTGGTTTTAGCGCAGAGTCCAGCTACGTGTAACTTCCCATCGGACATGATTCAGACATGCGGTTGACAAAATCGAGCCACGAGCTAATCTGCATCTTCAATACCCCTAATAGTCGCCGTTTGCCGCGCCACCCCGTTCCTGCGCAAACCATTCGGTGCCAACCCCTATGAAGTGCCCCGCTTCCCCTTGTCCGCCCCGCGAATTCCGCTGCCGTAACCTCGTGCCCGCGTTTTTCCGCGCCTGAGGGCCGCGCCCTCCGTCGCCTCGGCCGCCGTCGCTGACCGATAAATAATTTTCCTAAATTCTTCGGCCTCACTGGTCCGCGTTCAAGTCAGACAGAAAGCAAACAAGCAGCATTGACCGACGCGCCTCCGCGCTTAGCACTACAAATCACCCCACCGAATTACACTCGGTCCCCGATTCACCGCCTCGCCCCGCATTTCCCTATGAAAGTCACCACCCCCGCCCTGCGTTCCCCCCGTGCAGCGTTTGCCCTCACCGCGCTCATCGCGGCGCTCCCCGCCTCCGTTCACGCTCAGATTTGGGATGGCGACACCAATGCCGGCTGGGGCACCGCGACCAATTGGTCGGCCGCCCCCGCGTTTACCACCTCGACCGATCTGTCGTTTCCCACCAGTGCGGTGCCCAACGCACTCACCACCATCGGTGCCAACCGGATCGCT
>JALOTV010000211.1 GCA_025457685.1 Opitutaceae bacterium | reverse complement strand
TAGCCGCCCTCGGCCTCGTCCCAGAACCGCGCATCGAGGGTGGCCTGGAGTTTTTCGGCAAAGCGCAACCAGTGCGGATCGAGCGTGGCCTGGTGAAGATCGAGCAGCCCGGCGATCACGCACGCATAGTCCTCGGCGAAGCCGTCGATGGCGGACGGGCCTTCGCGCCAAGAGCGCAACAACACCCCGCGGGCGGCGTCGAAAAGCTCGCGCTCGAGGAAACGCGCGCAGCGCAGTGCGGCCTCCAGGTAGAACGGCCGCTTGTCGGCCAGACACGCGGCGGGATGCACTGCGGCGCGGGCGAGCGCGGAGAGCGCGAGGCCGTTCCAGGCGGCGAGGATCTTGTCGTCGAGATGGGGTCGCGGACGCGTGCAACGCACGGCGCGCAGGCGCTCGAGGGCCGAGGCCAGCCGGTCCGCCGCGCCCGCCACGTCGTCAAAGCCGAGCGCCGCCGCCGTCTCCGCGAATGGCCGGCGCTGCATGAGGATGTTGCTCCCCGAGAACTCCGCGTGCGGGTCCAGCTCCGCCGGCACGTTGCCGTCCGTCTCGATCCCGAAATGGGCGCACACCAGCGCCGCCTCGGCGGGAGGCAGGGCGCGGTCGATGCGCGCCCGCGTCCAGACGTAGAAGGCACCCTCGGCGTGCCCGCCGCCATCCTCGGCGGCCCGGTCGCTGTCCGCATCCTCGGCGGAGAAAAACGCCCCTCCCGGAGGGACGAACCAGGCGTCGTCCACCGAGTAGCGGTGGAAGCCGCCGCCGAGGTGGTCGTGGATGCCGCCCTCGCACATGCGGCGCAGGGTGTGGGCGGCGAGCCTGAGCGCCTCGCGTCCGGTCTCCGAGGCGCCGCCGCCTTGAAGCGCGGAGACGCGCAGCAGGAAGTCGATGTTGCCGGAGCGGGGAAACTTCGGCGCGCCGCCGAAGCCGCCCTTCTCGGCGTCGAAGCTCTCGTAGAGGTGCATGAAGCCGCGCTCGAAGGCGTCGCCGGCCGCCTCGTGGAGCGGCGGCAAAGATACGGAGCCGAGCTGGGGCTCGGCGCTCCCAGGGCGCGGACCGCCGGCGTCGGCGATGGAGCCGGCGCGATCGGCGTAGTGGTTTTTCAAGGACGCCAGCACGCGGTCGGCCTCGGCGACGAGCGCGTCGGGTTTCTCGCGCCACGCCTCGGCGACCGCTCCGAGCAGGGACGGAAAACCGCGCCGGCCGTGGCGGTCCTCGGGCGGGAAGTAGGTGCCGCCGAAGAAAGGCTTGAGGTCGGGGGTGAGAAACACGTTGAGCGGCCAGCCGCCGTGACCGGTGCGGGCCTGCACGTAGGTCATGTAAACGCGGTCCACGTCCGGACGCTCCTCGCGGTCGAGCTTCACCGGGATGAAGTCGCGGTTCAGCTGGGCGGCGATGGCCTCGTTCTCGAAGGATTCGCGCGCCATGACGTGGCACCAGTGGCAGGTGGAGTAGCCGACGGAGAGCAGGATGGGTTTGTTCTCGGCTCTGGCGCGGGCAAAGGCGGGCTCGCCCCATTCCAGCCAGGCGACGGGGTTGTCGGCGTGTTGGCGCAGGTAGGGAGACTTGGCGGAAGCGAGGGCGTTGGGCATCGGAAAGGAGGAGCAGGGAGCAGGAAGCCGGAAAGCCCGCAAAAAGAAAACCCGCCCGGCGAAAAAGCCGGGCGGGCGGGAGCGCTTGGCGTCTGTGGCGCGAGGGTGTCGGCGGCGGAGCGGTTTACTCCACCGTCACCGCGACGGGGGTGAACATGCCGCGCACGTAGATGATGAGCAGGTTGCGACCGGACTTGATCAGGCCCTGGGCAGTGTCGAGATCGGCGACGGGGCGGCGATTCACCTCCACCACCACCATGCCGGGGGCGAGGCGGCGGGCATACGGAGAGTTTTCGGCGACCTCGGTGATGACCAGACCTTCGAGGTCGCGGGGCGCGCCGATCTGGCGGCGGGCCTCTTCATCGAGCGTCTTGACCGTGACGCCGGGCAACAGTTCGGAGGCGCTGACCGCACCCGCGAGCGAGCCGAGCTTCACCTTAAACGTGCGTTCCTTGCCCTCGCGGAGGACACGGACCTCGACCTCGGAGCCGGGGCGCTTGGCGGCGACGGCGTTGCGCAGTTCCTGGGGCGAAGTCACGGTGCGACCGGCGATGGAGGTGACGACGTCACTGCGTTCGAGGCCGGCTTTTTCGGCCGGGCTATCCTTGGGCAAGTTGGTGATGATCACGCCACGCTGGTCCTTCTTCAGACCGAGCGCCTCGGCGACGTCGGGCTTGAGTTCGCCGATGTTCACCCCGAGGTAGCCGCGCTGCACCGTGCCGGTCTCGACCAGGCTGGTGAGGATGGCGGAGGCCTGGTTGACGGGGATGGCGAAACCGATGCCGATGTTGCCGCCACGAGCTCCGCCGCCGGAGATGATGGCGGTGTTGATGCCGACGAGACGGCCCTGGGCATCGATGAGCGCGCCGCCGGAGTTGCCCTGATTGATGGCGGCGTCGGTCTGGATGAAGTTTTCGTAACCGCCCTGCTCGGCGAGGATGCCGAGATTGTCGCGGCCGGTGGCGGACACGATGCCCATGGTGACGGTCTGGCCGATGCCGAGGGGATTGCCCACCGCGAAGACCAGATCGCCCACACGCAGGAGGTCGCTGTCCGCGAGGGTGGCGACGGGCAGGCCCTCGGCGTCGATCTTGATCACGGCGACGTCGGTCTTGGGGTCCGCGCCGATGAGCTTGGCCTCGAATTCACGGCCGTCGTTGAGCGAGACCTTCAGCTCGTCGGCCTCGGCGACGACGTGGTTATTGGTGAGGATGTATCCGTTTTTGGATACGATGACGCCCGAGCCCAGGCCTTCCTGGCGAGATTCCTGATCGGGAAAGGCGCGGTCGCCGTAGAACTGGCGGAAAAACTCGGGCACTTGCACGCGCTGGCGCACGGTCTTGGAGGAATACACCGAGACGACGGCCTTTTGCACGGGCTCGACCACATCGGCGTAGGAGGTGGCGCGGGCGTTGGCCTGGCCGGCGGCCAGCGGAGCGGTGTCCAACTGGAGATCAAGTTTGGGACGCGATTCCTCCGCCGCGCGGCAGGCGGGCAAGAGGGAGAGACCAAGCAAGGCGAGGGCGATGGAAGCCGGAAGACGGGTTTTCATGGCGAAAAAAACAGGTAGGCGAAGTCAGACCCGCGCGCAAACGGGCAGGTTCCGCAACGAATGCGCACGCGGCCAAACGCAAATAAAAAGCCGCGCCGGAAACCGGCGCGGCAGGGGGTGAAATAACGCTAGGCGAAGCGCATGCGTCCGCTCAGAAACCCTTCACCTTAAAGAGGCTGGTGACGGATTCGTTGTTGTTGATGCGCACGATGGCCTGGGCGAGGAGCTCGGCCACGCTGAGCACGGTGATGGGCAGATCGCGGGTCTCGACCGGGATGGAGTTGGTGGTGATGAGTTCGTCGATATCCCCGCCGCGCAGACGCTCGTAGGCCATGGGCGAGAGCAACGCATGGGAGACGGCGGCGCGGACCGAGTGGGCGCCGTTGGCGCGAAGGAGCTTGGCGGCGTTCACGAGCGTGCCGGCGGTCTCGGTGATGTCGTCCACGATGAGCACGTCCTTGCCGACCACGTCGCCGACGATGTTGACCGATTCGACGGTGGTGGCGGAGGTGCGCTTTTTCCAAACCATGCCGAGACCGGTGCCGAGGGCGCCGGCGTAAGCGGCGGCCATCTTCATGCCGCCGACATCGGGCGAACAGACGACGAGGTTCTCGGCGCGGAAACGCTCAAGGTATTTGAAGATGACGGGCGAGGCGAAGAGGTGATCAACCGGGATGTTGAAGAAGCCCTGAATCTGCTGGGAGTGCAGATCCATGGTGAGCACGCGGTGGGCGCCGGCGGAGGTGAGCAAATCGGCGACAAGCTTGGCGGTGATGGGCACGCGCGGCTGGTCTTTGCGGTCTTGGCGCGCGTAGCCGTAGAAAGGAATGACGGCGGTGATGCGCTGGGCCGACGCGCGCTTGGCGGCGTCGATCATGATGAGCAACTCCATCAGGTGATGGTTGGTCGGCGTGCAGGTGGACTGGACGAGGTAGATGTCCTGGCCGCGGATGTTTTCCTCGATGCGGACGAAGGATTCGCCATCCGGAAAACTGGTGACCGTGGCCTGCCCGAGCGGGATGCCCACATGTTTGCAAATCTCCTCGGCGAGAGGACGATTCGAGTTGCCGGCGAAAATCTTCAGGCGGGGAGCGCTCATGCGAAAGGATGGAAGAGAACTTTGCAGGCTGGCGAGCGTCGCCGCCGGGGGAAGGCAAATTTACAAACGCCAACATTTGCCGGAGCCAGGCGGCAAAGGCGGAGACGATGAATCTCAGGGCCGTGAACCGTGGTCGACCTGCGAGCGGCCGGCATCTTCAAACGCGAGGGAGTGACGCCACGAATAAGCCCCGTCGGGCACCGCGTGGAGCCCCAGCCAGAACAAGGTCACGAAAAGCAGGAGACGAAACCCGGGCGTGGTGATGAGCACGCCCGCGCATTTGCAAATGCCATGCCAGAGGCGGCCGGCACTCAAACCTGAGTGCGGAAGTAGGCGATGGTGCGGCGCAGACCCTCTTCGAGCGGGATGGACGGGGTCCAGTTGTCCAGGTGCTTTTGCGCGAGGGTGATGTCGGGGCGGCGCTGCTTGGGGTCGTCGCCCGGAAGCGGGCGGTGCACGATCTTGGACTTGGAGCCGGTGAGGCGGAGGGTGAGCTCGGCCAGTTGCAGCATGGTGAACTCGCCGGGGTTGCCGATGTTGATCGGGCCGGTGACGGCGTTCTGGTTCATCAGGCGCACGAAGCCCTCGATGAGGTCGTCCACGTAGCAGAAGGAGCGCGTCTGGGTGCCGTCTCCGTAGATGGTGAGGTCCTCGCCCTTGAGAGCCTGCACGATGAAATTGGAAACCACGCGACCATCGTTCGGGTGCATGCGCGGGCCGTAGGTGTTAAAGATGCGCACGATGCGGATATCGACCTGGTTTTGCCGGTGATAATCCATGAACAGGGTCTCGGCCACGCGCTTGCCCTCGTCGTAGCAGGACCGGATGCCGATGGGGTTCACGTTGCCCCAGTAGCTCTCGGGTTGGGGATGCACGGCGGGATCGCCGTAAACCTCGGACGTGCTGGCCTGGAAAACCCGGGCGCGGGTGCGCTTGGCGAGGCCGAGGCAGTTGATCGCACCCATGACGGAGGTCTTCACCGTCTTGATCGCGTTGTATTGGTAGTGCGGCGGAGAGGCGGGGCAGGCGAGGTTGTAGATCTGGTCCACCTCGAACTTGAAGGGGTCGATCACGTCGTGGCGCACCAACTCGAAGTCCGGCCGGCCCAGCAGGTGGGCGATGTTGCCCTTTCGACCGGTGAAGAAGTTGTCGAGGCAGATGACCTCGTGGCCGTCCTTGAGGAGACGATCGCAGAGGTGGGAACCGAGAAAACCGGCGCCGCCGGTGACGAGGATACGCATGGGGAGGACAGGAGTTTGGCGGAGAACAAAGACGCGGGCCGCGACCGGCGACAAGCTCGGCGCGTGCTCGGGGCGAAAATCTGTGCAACGCAGGGATCGCGCGGCGCGCCTTGCGTCTTGGCCGGCGCTCGTCAATCGAATGGGGCCTGTTTAAAACCGCGCCCACCGAATGCCTCCCGCCACCCGACGCACCATCGACATGCAGGTCCTCGCCGACTGGATCGAGCCCGGCGCGCGCGTGCTCGACCTCGGCTGCGGGCGCGGCGTGCTGCTGGAATTTCTCGCCCAGACCCGCAAGGCCCGGGCCTACGGCGTGGACCTCGACTTCGAGAAAATCACGTCCTGCGTGCGCCGCGGGCTGAGCGCCTACCAGGGCGACATGTTGGGCTACATGCGGGCGCTGCCCGACGGCCACTTCGACCACGTGGTCTGCTCGCGCACCCTGGAGGAGGTGCCCGATCCGGCGGCCGTGATCGCGGAGGCGCTCCGGGTTGGCCGCGCCGCGACCGTGGGCTTCGCCAACCATGGGTATTGGAAAAACCGATACGACGCCTTCTGGCGCGGGCGCAAACCGATGAACCCGGTCTATCCGCAGCCCTGGCACCGCAGCCGCCCGGCCAATCCGGCGACCGTGGCCGACTTCGAGGCGTTTGCCGCCGACGCGGGCTACCGGGTGGCGCGCCGCGCCCACCTGCGCGGCGACTGGAAAACGCCCTGCACCTTCCTCCCCAATCTGCTCGCCGGCTACGCGCTCTACCAGCTCACCCGCTGAGGGACCGGCACCGCCGACTCACACGCGCCACGCCAGCAACTTCTCGGCGCGCACGAAGAAGACGCAGTTCGAGCCGTCCTCGGTCTCGAGCCACTCCGGCGCGAGCGCGGCGAATTCGCGGTTGAT
>JALOTV010000210.1 GCA_025457685.1 Opitutaceae bacterium | reverse complement strand
TAGCGGTGTCGGAGCGGAGGTGGTAGCTGGTCACGCCGGTGTTGATCGAGCCCTTGGGTGGAAAGGCGCGGGTGGCGTCGCGCCAGGCGGCGAGGGCGGCGAAGCCCGGCAGGGCCGAGAGGGAGGCGGGGGCGGACGCGCCCGAGGCGGACACGAAGTTGGCGGCGGCGACGGGGAAGGCGGCGACGGTCGCGGCGTCGAGGATAGCAGCGCCGTGCGGCGAGGCGACGACGGCGACCGGCGGCGCGAAGGAGGCGGAGGAAACGGTGAGCGCGCCGCCGGAGGAGGACGAGTCGTTGGCCAGGACGTTGATGCGGACGGGCAGGCCGGGGCTGGCGAAGGCGGTGTCGGGGGCGGCGGTCAGCGGCGCGAGGTTGAACACGGCCGAGAGGGAACGACCGCGGGTGGCGGCGAGATTGACGGAGAGGCGAACGCGCGGCGTGAGCGCGAGGACGGTGAAGGCGGAATCGGAGGAGACGCGGGCGGATGCGCCCACGGGCAGTTCGAGAACGAGCGGCGAGGTGGAGGCGAGCGTCTGGGTGGGGTCGCTCACGCCGAGGACGACCAGCCCGTCGCGGTAGCGAAGGGAGACGGAGCAGGGGCGGTCGGCGGTGAGGCCGGCGACGGAGCCGGGCGCGGCGGGCGTGGCGTTCCAAAAATTGGCCGCGAGGACGCGGAGATTTTTCTCCTGCACGGCCTGAACGGAGGCGGTGTTGGCGAGGATCTCGATGTCGGGGCTTTGCTGATACGCCGCGGTTTGGGCGGCGGTCTTGTTGGGCAGGACGGCGTAGGCGAAGGAGGCTCCGGGCGAGAGGAGGTTGGCCCCGTGGTCGAACCAAAGCGTGAGGAAGTTGCGGGTGATGGCGGTGGTGGAGCCGCCGGTGTTGATGTCGCTCCACCGGCCGGTGCGGGCCTCGCGCAGGACCTGGAGCGAGGCGGCGGCGGGGAAGTAGTAGCCGACGGAGCCCGCGCCGTAGGCGGTTTGGAAGGCGGCGTTGAGATGGGCGTGGGTGACGCCGGCGAGGGATTCGGTCGCGCCGGCGGTGGCGGCGCGAGCGACGCCGTTGGCGGTGAAGGCGACCCCGGCGGCGCCGCCGGAGTTGTTGCCGGCATGGCCGATCATGCGGTTCATGACCACGGACTCGACGCGGTTGGCGTTGGAGGAACTGGTGACGATGCCGGCGGCGAGGTGGACGACCTCGTCGTCGAAGAAGAACCAGGACAGCTTGCCGCGCAGGTCGGACTGGGCGGCTTCGTGGTCCATGCCGGCCGCGCCGTAGAGACCGTCGACGGAGGAGCCGCCGACCCAGGGCTTGGTGGTGCGGGGATCGCGGGTGTTGGGCGAGGAGGTGCCGGCGTCGGCGCGGGCGCGGTTGTCGAGGGTGACACCGGCCAGCCGGTAGGGGTTAACGGTGGGCCAGTAGGCGTCCGAGTATTGGGCGAGATCGCCGTTATAGAGGTAGGCCGCGCCGTCGCCGATATACCAGCCGCGGAGATTTTCGCCGTTGATGGATTCGTATTTGGAGATGCGGCTGGAGGACAGGCTGACGGCGTAGGCCCAGTCGCCGCGCTGGGCGACGATGCGGTCCATGCCGGCGAAAACGAAGAGCCCCTGGCGCGGGGAGCGGGCGACCACGCCGGCGTCGACAAGGATGGGTTTGACAAGCGCGGCGGAGGCGAGGGACGCGCTGTTGAGGAAGTTTCGAAAGGCATCGGCGTTGACGTGCTGCTTCACGAGGGAGCGGAAGCGGGCGGCGTCGGAGGCGGGCGCGAAACGGGAGATGCGGGCGATGGCGGCGAGCGCCACGTGGCCGTAGTTGTGCTCCGTGCTGCCGGAGCGGGCGATCTCGCGGCCCTGGGTGTGGGTCATGATGCCGCCGCGGAACAGGACGGGATCGAAGGCGTCGTCTACCCAGCGGTAGACGTTCGCGAGCAGCGGGTCGGTGACCGCCCAGGGCGTGCCGGCCGCGACCTCAAGCACGATGGAAAGCTCGTTGAGGAGATAGAGCCCATAGGCGCCGGTGTAGGCGTGCGTGTTGTGCTGGATGAAGGAGCCGTCGACGTAGAAGCCGTCGCCCGAGGTGACATAGGCGAAGACGTTGCGCTCGTTGCCCACGCCGGCCTTGGCGGAGAGGCGGTCGCGACCGAGCGCCAGGCGGGAGGCCGATTCGAGGGCGGCGCCGAGGCCATAATCGATTTTGGCGCGCCAGACCAGGTTCGCGCCCGACCAGGAGTTGGTGCGCCCCGCGGTATTTTGGTAATGGTCGATCGCCGCCGCATAGGCGGAGTAGAGGGCGGAGCGCCGGGCGGTGTCGGTGACGCCATCGTGGATGCAGGCGAAGATGTCGACGACGGTGAGCGGCACGCCCAAGTGCCAGGGGAACCAGTTGTCGTAAAACTGCTTTCCCGCGAGGTAGTGATTCGTGTTGAGCCACTCGAGGGCGGAGAGGATGTCGTCGCGAAGCGCGGTGTTGCGATAAAGCGCGGCGCCGGGCGTGGCGTAGGCGATGGCGAGCGTGCGCAGCCGGGTGAAGCTGGACGTGAGCGTATCGGACTTGGTGGCGGAGATGGGGAGATCGCTCCAGAGCACAGTGCGCCCGGCGGTCTTGATCAGGTTGTTCCAGGCGGTCTGGGCGTCGGAATTGAGCGAGGTGATCTTGCCCGCGTAGGTGGAGTCCGAGGAGAGGTTGGTGTCGCCCCCGTTGAGCGCGGTGCGAAAGCCGAGACGGACGGCCGCGTAGTCGGCGGATGTCTGGGCAAGGGCTGACGTCGAGATGGCGCAAAAGATTACGACAAGACCAATAATAAAAGCGCGACTGGGGTGGGGCGCGGACATGTTGAGAAAGGAAAATTGCCTCAGATGAGGCAAACCGCGAAGAGCAGTGCGTTATACGGTAAAGCAAACGAACAAAATTAAATCCCTATGGCGCACCCCCCGTTCATCTTTGGGCACCGATACATGGGCTTCATTTGTGGAACCGCCTGAACGAAACCCAAGCAGTGGCGTCCCACGCTGTTGTGCCGAAGAAGCCGTTATAGTTTGAGTAACTCGGCTAAAATGCGCTGCCACTTATCACTTTCTAAACGCAGGGACCCTCTCCGCGAGTCCCAAGCAAGATGAAGCACTCGGTCGAATGGTTTCAGACCAGGCCACTCCACTTGCGAACAGCTTGCCGGTAGCGGTAAAAGATCCGGTAAAACCGCAGCGGCCTCATGGTGTGAAAGCAGATCCATGATGCCATGCCACGACGCGCATTTAATCAGGTAATGCACAGGCATTTTTTCTTTCTCGCCGCATTGTTCGATCATCGTGGTCAACGCCCCTCGACCTTCCATGCCGATGAACGGCATACGCAGGGCATCGCGCCAAGTTAACCCTTCTGCGTTTTGTCTCTTCTTCGGGCCGTGGCTGACTACCAGCCGGTGTCGAACGCGGCCCAATAGTGCTGATTTCATCGATTCGGTGAGGTCTTTTTCGTCTATTACTCCAAAGTCGATGGTTCCTTCCTCCAGGGCGCTGGCGACTTCGCTGCTACGTTTGTTTTTCAGTTCGAGTCGAATACCGGGAAGCCGCTGACGTATAGACTCGAGCCGAGGTAGCACCACTCCTCGATGAAAGCTCTCTCCGGATCCCAATGTTACTGGTATCTGCTTCGCTTCGCCATCACCTTGGAAATCTTCCAGTGCCCCCAGAATCTGGCGCGCCAGGCCAGCGAAGTCCCGACCTTCTGAGGTCAGAACTACATTTCGCCCAGAACGCACGGTCAGCTTTCTTCCAAAATGTTCCTCCAATTCCTTAATTTGCCGGCTGAATTGACTTTGCCTCACCGCGTCACCGTTCGCAGCTTTTGCCATGCTCCCTGCATCGGCCACCTCCACAAACGTGCGCAGCCGCTCCAAGGATAAACCCGCCCGCGAAAATAATCGGTTATACATGACTAAATAGTAATTATTCATGCGTAATACTTGTTCGCGCCGCAATCCTTCTTTCTTCAACTTCCTCCTCACTCCCAGCCATGAGCCACCACGAATCCGAAGCCGACGCCCGCATCGTCATTGACGAGCTGCTTCGCCGCGCCGGCTGGGACCCCGCCAACAAAGCCGACGTCCTCACCGAGGTGCCCGTTGTCCTCGACATCGTCTCCGACATCGCTCCGCCCGACAACCTACCCGCCTCCGCCGCCGACTCCGCCACCAAGCGCGCCGACTACGTCCTCCTCGATTCCCAAGGCCGCCCGCTCGCAGTCATCGAGGCCAAGAAAAAGGCCATCGATCCCTACACCGCCAAAACCCAAACGCTCCCCTACGCCGAGAAGCTCGACGCCGACTTCATTTTCCTCTCCAACGGCGAGCAGATCTACTTCTGGGACTACGCCCTCGCCGACGCCCGCCCCGTCGCCTCCTTCTTCGCCCGCCGCGATCTTGAGCGCCTCCGCGATCTCCGCCGCCAGCGCATCGCGCTCGCCGCCGTCCCGATTCCCCAGTTTTATCAACGCCAGGGCGAGACCCGCGAACTTCGCGATTACCAACAGGACTGCCTGCGTGCCATAGACCGCGCCCTATCCCTCGGTAAACGCCGCTTCCTCGCCGAGCTTCCCACCGGCACCGGAAAAACCGATGTCGTCTGCCAGCAGATCAAACGCCTCCTCGACGCCGGCCACATCGAGCGCGTCCTCATCCTCGTTGATCGCGAGCAGCTCGCCAAGCAGGCCCTCGAAGCCGTCGCCGACCTCCTCCCCGCCCACTCCTCCTACTGGCTCCGCGCCGGCGCCGTCCGCCAGGAGAAGCAGATCACCGTCGCCCTCCTCCAGACCATGATCGGCCGCGTCGGCGACTACACCAGCGGCTACTTCGATCTCGTCGTCACCGACGAGTGCCACCGCTCCATCTACGGCTCCTGGCAAAGCGCGCTCACCCACTTCGACGCCCTCCAGCTCGGCCTCACCGCCACCCCGGCCCAATACATCGAGCGCAACACCTTCGATTTCTACCAGTGCCGGAATAACCAGCCCGACTTCTCCTACCGCATTCAGGACGCCTTCAAAAACGGCCACCTCTGCCCCTACCGCTTCGCCAAGGGTCTCACCCAGCTCCTCTCCGCCGGCGCCTCCGTGGACGGCGACGACTTCGATCCCTCCGAGTTCGAGCGCACCTGGACCAACACCGACACGAACAAGAAAATGATGGCCGAGTTCGACCGCCTCGCGTGGTCCACCTACTCCGCCCAGGCCCCGAAACAAAAAACCGGCCCCGGCAAGGGCATCGTCTTCGCCATCACCAAACATCACGCCGCCCGCCTCGCCGAATACCTCAACGCCCTCCACCCCGAGCTCAAAGGCAACTACGCCGCCGTCATCACTTCCGACATCTCCGACGCCGACGAGGTCATCCGTCGCTTCAAGCGCGAGACCTACCCTATGATCGCCGTCACTGTCGGCATGCTCGACACCGGCTTCGACTGCCGCGAGCTGCTCCACGTCGTCCTCGCCCGCCCCGTTCGCTCGCCGATCCTTTATCAACAGATTCGCGGCCGCGGCACCCGCACCGCGCCCCACATCGGCAAGACTCACTTCGTGATCTACGATTTCTTCGGCAATCACGAGTATTTCAACGACTCCGACACCGACATCTTCACCGGCTCCGGCGGCGGCGCCCGACCCGCCAAGCCCAAAACCC